>CBHEUU010000272.1:0-6644 GCA_965990355.1 uncultured Chitinophagaceae bacterium | reverse complement strand
ATACATCTGACCCCCGGCCTGACAGTTCAAGATGGAGCTTTGGCGATGGCAATACTTCAACCGATACCATGCCTTCGCATGCGTATGCTTCGGCAGGAACCTATACGGTTTGGTTATACAATTTTTATGGTAACTGTATTGATTCAACCAGCCAGCTTATTACAGTCACTCCTCCTCCGGTAGCCAATTTTACTACCCCCACTTCAGCTACCTGCCAGTCGTCGTTGACCGTAAATTTTCAGAATACATCAACAGGGGCCACCAGTTGGTTATGGGATTTTGGTGACAGTAGTTCTTCCACGGAGCAAAATCCTGTGCATACTTACAACAACTATGGAAGCTATACGGTCAGCCTCATCGTAACCAACAGCAGCGGTTGCACAGACACGCTTGTCAGGCCAGATTATATACGCCTGCAACAACCACAGGTGAGCGTGCAGGGATTACCGGCAAGAGGATGTATTCCTTTTACTATTTCACCGGTGCCAACGATCAATGCGGCAGATGCTATCACTTCTTTCAACTGGGACTTCGGTGATGGAACTACCTCCACTCAACAAAACCCCACGCATACTTACACGGCACAAGGTACCTATACCGTAAAATTATTGTTCACTACTTCAACCGGGTGCAGGGACAGCGTAGTGTTCAATGCTGGTGTGAGAGTAGGTTCCAAACCGGTGGCTGATTTTTCCGCCACACCATTGGAGAACTGTGCTTTTCAACCCATACAATTCACCAGCCTGTCCATACCAGCAGATGAATGGATCTGGGATTTCGGCGATGGTGAAAGATCTACCCTGCAAAATCCTGCTCATTCGTATACGGATACCGGTTATTTCACCGTAACGCTTATTGCAACTAATAATGGTTGCCCCGATACCATGACGAAGGTTAATTATGTTCACATACTACCTCCTATTGCGCGCTTCACCGCCACAGCAGATTGCATTAACCGGCTTCGTTTCACCTTCACAGACGAATCCATTGCACCGCAAACCTGGTTATGGGATTTTGGTGACGGTACTACGTCCACTCAGCAAAATCCTGAACATACTTATGCTGCTTTCGGAACTTATAACGTCAGGCTTACTGTTACTAATGACAATTGCACTCATTCGACTACGCAAGTAGTTGCGCTTTCCAGGCAGAACCCGGATTTCACAGCCAGCACTCCTGTGGCTTGTGCAAGATCTCCCATCACTTTTACACCAAGTAACTATGATCCGGCTTTTACCTCTTTACTAATCTGGGATTTCGGGAACGGCGTGCGAGTAAACTCATTCAATAGTGTAACTTATACTTACAATACGCCAGGCACTTATACTGTAAAATTGATTGCTGTTAATACCAATGGTTGCAGGGACTCAGTTATTAAAACCGCTTATATCCGTGTGAACGGGCCAACAGCCAACTTCATTGCACAACGGCGTACAGGATGTACAGGGAACAGTTTTGTATTTATTGATCTGTCCAGGACAGATGGCACCAACCGTATCACTCAATGGCAATGGGATTTTGGTGATGGCACTACGCAATCTTTCAGTGGTCCTCCATTTACTCATGTATATACAACTACAGATTCTTTTACTGTTACACTTACGGTAACAGACGCTGCAGGTTGCAGTCATACGATTGTAAGATCTTATTACGTTTTCACATCCGATCCTCAACCAGGTTTCAATTCACGCGATACAGTTACCTGCCCCCGTGCACCGGTAAGATTCACCAATTCATCTATTCCTTCTAATGTTACCAGCATATGGAATTTTGGCGATGGCACCACCTCCAACCTGAATGCACCCGTGCATTCATATGCCGATACAGGAAGGTATACTGTCAAACTTTATATAACGGATAGCCTCGGGTGCGTTGATTCAATTGTGAAACCGGATTATATCCGTGTAGTCAGACCTCGTGCAAGCTTTGTGGTGAATGATTCATTCAGTGCCTGCACCCCGCTTGAAGTTCAATTCACCAATACTTCTGAAAACTATTCTTCAGTAAGTTGGAACTTCGGACCAGGTGAAGGAAATTCTTCTTTAAACAATCCCATTCACTATTATTCCACACCCGGTGTTTACAGAGTAAGGCTGATCGTTGCCAGTCCTGGCGGATGCAGGGACTCTATTTTTATGAACATCACAATACTGGACACAGCCGGGCTTCGATTTAATTACGCACCGATAGAAGGATGTAATCCTTTACAGATAAATTTCTCCGCAGTAGGACCTGTATCAACCCAGTCTTATTTCTGGGATTTCGGGGATGGTAATGCGCTCACCACTTCACCCACTGTTTCACACGTATATCAATCCTTCGGCAGCTATCTGCCAAAAGTGATCCTGCTCGACCCTCCATCTTGTGTTATACCTGTTGCCGGCATAGATACGATCCGGGTCAGGGGTGCCAATATCCTGTTCGGCATATCCGATTCATTGCTCTGCGATGCAGGCTCTGTGAGCTTTACCGATTCAACACTTTCCAGTGATCCCATTACCAGTTATACCTGGACCTTTGGCGATGGCAGTACTTCGTCACAGCAAAATCCTACCCATTATTACAACTCACCTGGCATTTACGATGTAACACTTAGCGTACAGACACAAAGCGGTTGTGCAAACAGTTTTACCAAAACGGCAGCAGTTAAAGTAGTGGCACGGCCTGATATTGCGATCCGGGGAGATAGCACTGTTTGCATTTATGATTCGCTTCTTCATTCAGGCGTCTTCCTGCAACCCGATACATCTGTTGTTATCTGGTCATGGAATTTTCCCAATGGGAATACTGCCAATGTGCAGGATCCGCCATTCCAAACCTATACCGCAGCCGGTGATTTTACAGTATATGCTTTTGCCACCAACAGCAGCGGCTGTATTGATACTGCTGCGCAAAGGATCACCGTTTACCCATTACCTACCGTGGATATGCCAGGGCAAATGACCATTGCATCCGGATCTTCAGATACTATTCCTGCATCCTATTCAAACGGGGTGAATTACTGGTCATGGACACCACAATATGCATTGAGTTGTTTTAATTGTCCAAGACCAATAGCTAGCCCCCGGTCCACCACTACCTATCATGTTGCATTTGCAGATGTAAATGGCTGCCGCAATAATGGTAATATTGAAGTAGTGGTGATCTGCAAGGATGCCAATTTCTATATCCCCAATACTTTTTCACCCAATGGAGATGGAAGCAATGACAGGTTTTATCCAAGAGGAAGAGGATTATACCTGATACGTGCCCTGCGCGTCTTCAACCGGTGGGGAGAAGTAGTGTTTGAAAACATGAACTTCCCCGCTAATGATGCAATGAAAGGATGGGATGGAACTTTTAAAGGAGCAAAAGCACAACCTGATGTGTACATATACCAGGCAGAGATACTCTGCGATAATGGTGATCTCATTAAACTGAGCGGCAATATTGCACTGATATTGTAAATAAACATGCTTATGAACAGGATATTTAAAGCAACAGCAGGAATATGTTTTGGGGCATCCTGTCTTTTCAGTGTTAACTGCATGGGGCAGGATATCCATTTCTCCCAATTCTTTGAAGCGCCTTTGCTTCGCAACCCCGCACTTGCAGGCATTTTCTCTGGTGATATCCGCGTGCAGGCTGTATTCCGTGATCAATGGAACAGTGTAGCCAATGCTTACAAAACCGGCTCACTCAACGGTGAATATAAAATGCCAATTGGCAAGGCAGATGATTTTATAACGCTGGGATTACAGACTATGTATGACAGGGCGGGCACTATCGGGTGGACAACTGTGCAACTGCTGCCGGCACTCACTTATCATAAATCTGTAAGTGCAGATCATAACCGTTATCTATCGCTGGGTTTTATGGGTGGATGGGTACAAAGAAGTTTTGACCGTTCCAAAATGACCACCAACAGCCAGTATGATGGTTTGGGTGATGGAGAACAGCTCACCAGTACAAGTTATTCTTACCTGGACGGTTCTGTAGGCATGAGTTATAATGCTACTATAAGAGATAATCCTTCAGATAATTTTTATTTGGGTGTGGCCTATCATCATTTTACACGGCCTAATCAATCTTTCTATCGTGATCCGACCATTGAACTGAACCCCAAATGGGTGTTTTCAGGAGGCCTCCGTTTTGGAGTCAGTGAATATGCTTATTTAACTATACAGGCTGATCACTCGAGGCAGGGCAAGTACACAGAAACAGTTGGCGGCGCCATGTATGGTTTGAAACTTGGGGGAGATCCTGACAATCCCGATTATGTGCTGCATGCAGGAACTTATATGCGGTTGAATGACGCCCTGATCCCGGTTGTAAAACTGGATTATATGCCGTTCTCTTTTGCATTGAGCTATGATGTAAATATATCCAAATTGCGCACGAGCAGTTATGGGCGCGGAGGAATTGAACTGTCTGTATCTTTTATTAAATCGCTCGACAGGGACAATGCATTCCTGAATGCAGTTAAGTGTCCAAAATTTTAAATGGGTGCAGACATTACCTTTGCCAAAAAAATCACCATGAAAATCAATGTTGGACAACCTGCTCCTGATTTCAGCCTGTATGACGAAACAAAAAACAAAACCACGCTTTCTTCATTGAAAGGAAGTAATGTATTGCTTCTTTTCTTTCCCCAGGCTTTTACCAGCGTATGTACAAAAGAACTCTGTGGTGTGCGGGATAATATCGCCCTGTATAATAATGCCAGTGCAAAAGTATTCGGCATTTCAGTGGACTCTGTTTTTACCCTCGCCCAGTTCAAAGAAGCACAGCATTATAATTTTCCCCTGCTCAGTGATTTTAATAAAGAGGTTTCCCACGCTTACGGGGCTATTTATGAAAACTGGATACTTGACATGAAAGGCGTTTCCAAAAGAGCGGCTTTTGTGATAGACAGGAATGGCACAGTGCAATATGCGGAGGTGCTGGAAAATGCCGGCGATGTGCCCGACTTTGCTCAAATAGAAAAAACTCTGGTCAACCTAAGTTAAAATTTTAGTTAAAAAAAGATAATCAATACATGTAACAATATGCTATTCAACGAATTATAAATTCGAGTAGAAATACGTTGCATGGATGGCAAAAACGGTATATTATTGGAAAATAAAAGTAAATTTGTTTCGTTGAAGCGAGTTCTACCCATATTGACCCTTATACTGTTTTTTGCCACCCGGTCCGATGCCCAGGCAAACCGTGGACCTTTACCGGAGCAGCCGGCAGGCAGGATCGTGAAGCTATACCCCAACCCGGCCAAGACCTATATTACTTTTGATTTTGATAAAGACCAGCAAAAAGGCCGCAGCATTACTATCTACAGCTTCCTGGGTAAGAAAATGTATGAAGCGCAGAATCTTTCTGAAAAAACAACTGTAGCGCTGAACGACTTCAACCGTGGCATGTACATCTATCACCTTACTGATGCTGCAGGAAAAGTGATTGATTCCGGCAAGTTCCAGGTTTCCCAATAAGTTTATTGATCATTTATTATTCTACCTGAACAATGAGAAATTTCAGGTATTGCGTATTGTCCATCCCCCAGATAATCGGGTGGTCGGATGATTGAGCCTGGAAAGTTACCTGTCTTATTTTCCTCCTGGCATCTTTTGCAGCCATATCAATGATCTGAAGAAACAGTTCAGGGTTAACCAGGTTGGTACAGGAAGAAGTAACCAGGAAGCCTCCGGGCTTAACCAGTTTCATTCCACGCAGGTTGATTTCTTTATAACCAGTGATTGCTTTTTGAATCGTCTCCCTGCTTTTGGTGAAGGCCGGCGGATCAAGCATCACTACATCGTATTGTCTTCCTTCTTTTCCCCATTGCTTCAGCACATCAAAGGCATTGGCAGTTTCAAAGCGGCACGTGTCCTGCAAACCATTGAGTGCCGCATTGCGGTTGGCTTGCACAACGGCATTCTCTGAAATATCCAGGCCGAGCACTGATTTGGCGCCATAGTGTGCCGCATGTATTTCAAACGTGCCGGTATAGGTGAATGCACCCAGTACATCTGCATCTTTTACAATATGGCGGATAGCACGGCGATTGTCTTGCTGATCGAGAAAATAACCGGTCTTTTGTCCATTCTCCAGGTCAACATGGAACTTCAAACCATTTTCCTCGATAATGATCTTTGTATCGAAAGGTGTTGATAAAAATCCTTTTTGCTGTGGCAGGCCTTCCAGTTCCCTTACGGGTACATCATTTCTTTCATAAATACCTTTAGGAGTAAATATTTTATTCAGCGCATTTACAATGGCAGGTTTCCATTTATCAATTCCGAGTGCCAGTGATTGAATAACGAAATAGTCGTTGAACTTATCGATGATCAATTGCGGAAGCGAATCGGCTTCACCAAAAACCAGGCGGCAGTTTTCCGTATACCCGATCTTCTGCCGGTAATCCCAGCAGCTGGCTATTCTGCGAAGAAAAAACGCCTCATTTATTTCATCCGTTTTCTGGCGGGTAAGCAGGCGCACAAGGATCTGGGATTTGGGATTGATATACCCCTTGCCTACAAATTTTTTATCATGCGTAAACACCTCAACCGTTTCTCCACCCTGTATGTCACCTTCCGTTTTATCCACTTCATTGGCAAAAATCCAGGGGTGGCCATTGACAATGCGGGGAGCGATTTTGCGTTTGAGAAAGA
>CBHEUU010000271.1:0-6664 GCA_965990355.1 uncultured Chitinophagaceae bacterium | reverse complement strand
AAAAGCAGTATTGAAAACCAATCCTGCTATATGGAAGGAAACGACTATCTGGATCAAAAAGAATCCGGATCCCGATCTGCCGACGAAAGATGAAATTCTGAGAAATACCAATAAACGTAAAAAACGAAATTGATCTTCTTTATAAAACAAAAGCCTTTCCGCAGTGGAAAGGCTTTTTTATAAGTTGCCAGTTGGCTTGATTTCAATTAAGCTGTCTTCTTCGCATCTTCCAGGAATTTCGCCAGGCCGATGTCTGTCAGCGGGTGCTTCAGCAGACCCAGGATGGATTCAAGAGGACATGTGCAAACATCTGCACCGGCTTCTGCGCATTTAACGATGTGCAGCGCACTGCGGATGGAAGCAGCCAGGATCTCAGTTTTGAATCCCTGGATAGAGTAAATATTGGCGATCTGGGCGATCAGCTCAACTCCATCCCAACTGCTGTCGTCAATACGGCCGATAAAAGGAGACACATAAGTAGCGCCTGCTTTAGCAGCCAGGATAGCCTGGCCTGCAGAAAATACCAGTGTGCAATTGGTGCGGATACCGTTGTCGGTAAACCATTTGATTGCTTTCACACCGTCTTTGATCATCGGCACTTTCACCACGATATTGGGGTGAATAGCTGCCAGCTTTTTACCTTCTTCAATGATGCCGTTGAATTCAGTGGAAATAACTTCTGCACTGATATCACCGTCTACCATCTCACAGATGGTTTTATAATGGTTGAAAATGGCATCCTGTCCTTTAATACCTTCTTTCGCCATCAGCGAAGGATTGGTGGTAACACCATCGAGAATACCTAATTCATTTGCTTCTTTGATTTGAGCGAGATTGCCCGTATCTATGAAAAATTTCATCGTATTGATTTAAATTGTTAACTGTTGGCTTCGGAATGCGTCAGCAATTTAATGCCTCCAGCTGAAAAGTTTCTGAAGATACGGTATTCAGCTGGAAATCAGCGCGTTTAAAAAAAGAAAAAAGGCAGGCTACTCACATCGCACCGCTACAACCACTTATCCTTGCTGCCTTCCGGCCCTGGGGAGGTTCAGCAGGAGCTGGTCGTGTAAGACCTGCCGGCGCAAAGATAGCGGTTACACAGTTAAAATAAAAAAGCTTATCAGTTTCAATTCAAATTTTATCAAAGTCCGATAAAAGAATTGAGTTGTGCCATCCCGATCAACTCATCTGCCCGCGAACCAAAAGGCCGGAAATAAACCAGCACAGTGTAATTATTTTCTGTGTTGGTAAAATTTCCTTCGGTATTATCCATCGGAAAGCGGTTGCCGCTTCGTTTTCCTGCATCCAGCGTGATATACCCATAGTTGTAATACCCCTGTTTCAAAAACAGCGTACGTTCATAAATTCCCGTCGTTTCGTTAAAGATCATTTTCGATTCTTCATTAGGCAGATAATTAGTGAGTTCACCAAATACATATACGTCTTTGCCAGGATAAGGCTTATTGCCCGGTGGTACAAATGTGAAATGCACATAAGCATAATCGCTTTGCCAGTAAGGATTGTAGCCATCCCTGTTATCCAGCATGTATTGCCCGTTGATGTCTTTGTAATAAATATATATCTGCTGCCTTCGTTCAGCATCAGGCCTGATATATACATCCGTTCTGTCTTTAATGCTGTCATCCTGCATGCGCTGCATCCTGTCTGTCATCAGCCGCAGGCTGCTGAGATCGATCCACCGCCATTCACGGCCAGCCTGGAATGTGGTTGCATCATCATTATATTCATAATAATTTCCGCGGTAAATAGTTGGCTTGTTCACCATGGCAGCAGTAGGCCAGATATTATTTTGCAACACCACTATTTTAAGGTCTTGCGGCGACACGGTATTGATGCGTGCATTAGCTGTATTCACTGATACCATCACGCGCTGATCGGTAAGGAAATAAGCCGAATTGAAAGGTTGCTTCATTTGCGCAGCAATAGCCACTTTATTATCCACCACCAGGAAACGCTTTGTAAAAAACAGGTCGGATGTATCATTATTCCGGAACACTTTCAGCAGGTAATTACCGGAGCGTGTTGGAGCAGAGTTCCTGTCGGGTATCGCAGCCTGGTAATGCGTGTAACGCGTAAGCGCAATGGATGAATTGCGATAGGTAGTGATGCGGGTCGATTGAAAACCCCGGATATAATCAAATGACTGAAGTTGGGAAGGCGTCCAATCTGCATTGCAAAGCTGGAAAGTATAGTAAAGGCTTTTTACATCGGCATCCAGGTCATCAAAATGCAGTTCCAGTTGATCACCTCCATTCAATGTGAGTACAGGATAGCCAAGCTGATCGCCGTATTTAAAAAGTTTTACAGCATGAATGGATGGCTGGTAAACATGATCGGGCAACTGGGCATGGGCCGAAAGAAAAAGAAGTGAAAAAAAGAAAGTGAAAAGCTTATTCATCGGCATTTTTTTAGTTGAACATTGAAATTTGAATATTGATTATTGAATATTCTACGCAATACAATTAAAAAAATACTCAATAATCAATATTCAACTCTCAATATTCAATGTAGCGTAATATTGTAAAATTCGGTCAAAAAACTGTTTTTAACCTTATTTTTGTTTGTAGCCGCAGGCTAACAAAGGGATATTTCTGAACAAAGACAAACAAACTAATTTGAGGGTTGCAGGCTTTATAGCAAACCGTATAGCATTTAACCAGCAGCGGTCCTTTTCCCGGTTCATTATCCGGCTTTCCATTGCCGCCACCATCATCAGCGTTGCCGTGATGATCATCACGCTGGCGTTTGTCAATGGCTTCCAGGAACAGGTAAGCCAGAAAGTGTTCAGCTTCCTGGGGCATCTCCGCATACAGGAAAAGCAGCCATTCAAAGCACTGATCGCAGAAGAAATTCCTATTGAAAAAAATGATACACTTGTTAATGCAGTCCGACGCTACGATGAAGTGCAAAGCATTCATCCCTTTGCCACCAAGTATGCAACGCTGAAAACGCGTGAAGATATTGAAGGCGTTTTGCTGAAAGGAGTTGACAGCACTTACGACTTCAGCCATTTCCGGCAATTCATGATGAACGGGCAGCCGATCCGCTTCAACGACAGCACCTATAGCCGCGAGATCATGATCTCCGCTTACACAGCCAAACAGTTGAAATTGTCAGTAAATGACCGCGTTCTTATCTATTTCATCCGTCCTGATGGCACTTACCGTCCCGACAGGCTGACGGTGACCGGCATTTTTAAAACCGGTATTGAAGAGTATGACAGAACTTTTGCTATCGGCGACATGAAACTGATTCAACGCCTTAACGACTGGAGCAGTACCCAGGTAGGCGGCTATGAGATCTTTTTGAAAGATTACAATAAGATGGACACTATTGCTGCAGACATTTATAACATGGAGATCTTCCCGCTTACCTGGGACACACAAACTGCCAGGGATATGTCACCCAATATCTTTGACTGGCTTTATATCCAGAATAAAAACAGGAATGTATTGCTTGGATTGATGATCAGTGTGGCATTGATCAATCTCATCACCTGCCTCATCATCCTGGTGCTGGAAAGAGTGCGGATGATTGGCCTGCTGAAGGCTTTAGGTGCAACCAACTGGACTGTGCAGCAAATCTTTCTCCGTCATTCGCTTTTTATTACCATTACAGGCATCGCTCTTGGTACTGCATTCGCGCTTGGGTTCCTGTACCTGCAGCAGGCCACTGGTTTTATCAAACTGGAAGAAGAAGCTTATTATCTCAGCCAGGCTGCAGTAAAGATCATCTGGTGGCAGGTGGCTGCTGTATGCATCGGCACATTACTGATCTGTTTCCTGGTGTTAATGATACCAACGATTCTCGTGAGAAAGATACAGCCAGTGAAGGCTATCCGGTTTAGCTAGCGGGGTGGCAATTGAAAAGATCCTGCTTATCGGGCATCCCGTATCCCACATCTCACATCCAGACTAAACCAAATGCGACACAATTATTCCCGCTGCCACTGCTGCATTCAATGATTCGGCTTTTCCTTTTTGAGGAATGGTGATCCGCACATTCACCTGCTTCATCACGGAAGCACTGATCCCTTTCGATTCATTGCCTATAACGATGATGCCCTCGGAGAGCTTATTCATTTTGGTGATGTCCTGCCCTTCCAGGGCTGCTCCATAGATCCTTGCTTCCTTTTGTGCGGCGAGCCAGGCGGCCAGGTCGGTATAATGCAATTGCACCCTGGCAATGCTCCCCATGGTTGACTGCACTACTTTGGGATTATATTGATCAGCACATTCATGGCTGCATACGATATGTGTAATTCCAAACCAATCAGCTATCCGGATGATAGTGCCAAGATTGCCCGGGTCCTGTATGGTATCAAGCGCCAGCATAATGCCACCTTTTGCCAGCGGCGAGGCGGATGATGGATATTGTTTGATCACGGCCAGTACCTGGTTGGGTGTATGCAACTGTGAAATTTTCGATAATTCATCTTCGCTCACTTCGGTGATCAGCGAGGCATCGTACCGCCCTTCATTTTCCCGGGTCCAGGATGATAAGGCATATACCTGGCTGACAGTGCCGGGGGAGGCATCCAGCATTTCAGCTACTATTTTCGGGCCTTCTGCAATAAAAAGCCGTTCATCATCCCTATGTTTTTTCTGGCCTAAACTTTGAATATATTTGATCTTCGATTTACCCAGCATTGTCGCTTGATTTTAATTATGTTATCCGGTAAGCCTTCCACCCATATCAACTTTCTGAAAGTAATTCTTGCCGGATTCTTTTTTGCTTTTTTTGTTTCCTGTACTGTCGTTAAGAAATATCAACCCGGAAAGCCTTTTGTTTATAAAACAAATATCAACTTAGTAGGTGATTTTTCAAATTCGGAGAAACAAAACCTGCTTGTGGGTCTTGAAGGACAGTTGGATGACAGCATGCAGGCAAGAAAGCTGAATAAGTTGCTCTGGAGCACGATGAAACAGCCCCCGGTGTATGACAGCATTAATGCAGACAACTCCATTGTGTTTATGCGCGCCTTGCTGAATTCATTGGGTTATTTTAATGATTCGATCTATTATACGAGCGCCGTCAAATTTGAAAAGCCTGATCTGTTTAAAACAACGATTGATTTTTTTGTAAGGCCCGGTAAACAGGTAAAACTGGATTCCATCAGTTATAATATGCGTCATACCGACCTGCAATTTTTAACTGACTCAACCAAACCGCAGGCAATTATTAAAAAAGGAGACCCTTTTGCCAAATCCCCTATCTCGGCAGAGTTTGACCGGCTTACCGAATTGTACCGCAACACCGGTTATTTCCGTTTCAGCCGTGATGAACTGGTTGGTATCTGGGATACGCTTGATGTGGCATTGCTTCAGCCAACTCTCGACCCTTTTGAGCAACTGGAACTGCTGCAGAAATTGCAGGAACGCCGGAATAATCCAACAGCCAACCTGGAAATACGTTTAAAAAGCGTGGACAGCTCCAAGCTGGTAAAATATTATATCGGCAAAGTGACGGTATACCCTGATTACACAACCGATACTGTCGGACTTACACCGTCCATTGTGGAAGTGGGAGGAAAAGATGGCAAGAACGGAATAAAAGTAATACAGCACCACGGTCGTTTCAAACCAAAAATATTTACGCCGAATATTTATCTGCCAAGTGATAGTATTTATCGTTTGCGAAGATATGCGCGCACTATCAACCGGTTGAACTCACTCGGCACCTGGCGCACGGTCAGTATTGATCAATTGCCACGTAAAGGGCAGGACACGATTGATTTTGTGATCCGACTTTCCCCCAGTAAGAAATATTTGTTCGATACAAACCTTGAAGGAAGCATTAACCAGAATGCTTTTTCAGGAAATATCCTGGGTATTGGTGTAAACGTTGGTTTGCAGAATAAAAATTTTGCCAAAGCTGCCAATATCGCCAACAGCAACCTGCGTTTTGGTATTGAGTTGGGTAATGCAAGCAGTCTTGGCCAGTTTATTCAAACGCAACAGATCGGTTTCAGCCATTCGATCTATATGCCAAGGGCCATTCCGAATTTTGGTTTTATCCCGGAAAATCTGAAAGACAATTTTAAGACCGTATTCAATTTTAAAGCAGCGAATACAGAAAGACGCTGGTTGTATAACCTCACAACACTGAATGGCTCCTGGGGGTATGAATTTCAGAGAAGGAAAATGCTTATCTCAGTTAAGCTGCCCAATATTGAATATTCTTCCCTTATAAGAAGGGACAGTCTTGATACATTGATCAAATACAATCCATCGCTGGGCAATGTGTTTACCGATGGTTTTATTTCTTCTGTAATCGGAAGCTTTACATTGAGCGGCGGCACCACCAACCGGCTGAATGTGCTGCGGGTGAACGTGGAAGAATCGGGTTTGCTCACGGGTATGATCCGCAATTCATTTCTCGACAGGGAGCTTTACCGCTTCCTGAAACTGGATGCAGAGTTTGCCTACCTGATGCGTTTTCCGAAATCGGCGCTGGCCTTTCGTTTTTTTGCAGGCGCAGGCTATGAATTCAATGCCACGCGCAACCCCGATAAACGGGAAAACCTTCCTTTCTTTAAGCAATATTTTGCGGGCGGCCCCAATAGTATGCGTGCCTGGTCATTGCGGCGCTTAGGCCCTGGCTCCAGTATCAAAGAATTCAATGGTGTGGGCAGTACACCTGA
>CBHEUU010000270.1:0-6683 GCA_965990355.1 uncultured Chitinophagaceae bacterium | reverse complement strand
GGAACATAGTTTAAACGTGAGGATGGAAAGCCTTCAGCGCAATTGCTACCATTGAAAAAGTGGATCCCCAAATGAAATAGACAGCAAAGAAAGCCAGGAACAATTTTAATTTATACGCGTTATTTTCCTCTTTCATTTACGTAACAATTTGTCTATACTGAAATCATAACTTTCTATTGTATACAACAAGAAACTTGCAGCGCTGATTGCAAAAACACCATAACCAAGAGGGGATAAGAAGCCGCCGGAAATGGTCATGCTTATTGCAAATAACAATGCCAGGATTCCACTGCCTAAAGCCGACAACCTGGTCTTGAATCCAATGATCAGTAACACGCCGAAAGAGATTTCTGCAGCAGTAGCTATTACTGCAAAGGGCTCTACCAGGCTGTGCGGGAGGAAATTCATTATCTCCTCTGCCCGGATCATAAAATGTTTCCAATCGCCCCAGGAAACATTCTTTGCTCCATATTTTCCCCAAAGTCCAAGCCTGTCTGTGCCAAAAATAAAATATGCTACGCCGATTGATAAGCGTAAAAAAAGCTGTGCTATTTTTTGTGTGTTCTTTCTTGGATTGGAAGCGTGATTTTCGGTCATTTTCAAATGAGTTTTAGCAAATTTATTTCTTTCTTGTATTACCTTCATAGTACAGAAACAACAAGTTTGCTGGTACAGATAAAGTAGATATTATGCTCCCTTTTGCTTCAATGCTCCGGTTAAATGCGGGTTCTTCGCAGGCTGTTTATATTCAAATGGCAAATGGTATTACACAGTTGATCCAGTCGGGTGTATTGAAGCCCGGCAGTAAATTACCATCCATAAGAGAAATGGCCAAACAGCTAAAATTAAATCCCAACACAATTGTTGCTGCTTATGAAGAAATGATGACCCAGGGTTGGATATACAGTAAACCCCGTTCCGGGGTGATAATTTCAGAAAACCTGCCTGAGTTAAAACCCAAAGCTTTTCGTGCTAAGACTGCGGCTGATCCCCAAAAGGCTTCTGAAACAGTCAGACCAAAATTTCAATTCAAATATGTAATTAACGATGGTTTCCCGGATTATCGGCTGGCGGTTGTTGATCAACTGCTGCGATGTTATAAGAATGTCTTTCACCATGGCCAAACGGAAAGATTCTCCATGTTTACAGACCCTGCGGGGAGTTTGCGCCTACGGGTAGCACTAAGTAAGTATATAAATGAATCGAGAGCCATTAAAGCCGGACCCAATCATATTTTAACAACCCGGGGAGCTCAAATGGCTTTGTATGTGGCAGCAGGGCTTTTGATCAAGCCTGGCGATCACGTTATGGTTGGCGAGCCGGGATATGCTACAGCCAATGATACTTTTGAAAAATTTGGTGCAAAGCTTATCCATATACCAGTGGATGAAAAGGGGATAGATGTACAGGAAATTGAAAAAGCGCTTAAAAGGCACAAACCAAAACTGCTTTATATTATCCCGCATCACCACCATCCTACTACTGTAACACTTAGCGCAGCAAGGAGGATGAAACTGCTATCGCTTGTAAGGGAATATAAATTCCATATCCTGGAAGACGATTATGATTATGAGTTCCATTATAACAGAAGCCCGATATTGCCACTTGCCAGTGCTGACCATGATGGCCATGTATTATATATAGGCTCGGTTACAAAAAACCTTACTTCTTCACTAAGGATTGGCTATTTAGTAGCGCCTGCAGAAATAATCAGCCGGGCCGTTGATTTTAAAACGCTAATCGATCCCCGGGGGGATCAATTGCTGGATGAAGCATTAGCAACTTTATATGAAAATGGTACTATGCAAAGGCATATCCGGAAATCTGTAAAAACGTATCATAAGAGAAGGGACCTGCTTTGCGATCTATTGAAAAAAGAGCTTGGTGATAAAATCAGCTTTAAAAAACCTGATGGAGGAATGGCAGTATGGGTAAAATTTAATAAGAAATACAGCCTGCCTAAAATAGCTTCCCTTGCATCAGCAAAAAGCTTATGTATGAAGGATGGCTCATTTTATAATACGTCCAATGTTAATCATAATGCATTGCGGTTGGGGTTTGCTTCACTGGATGAAAGCGAAATCGTTAATGTGGTAAGAATATTAAAAGAGGTTGTTCAGGTATTGTCGTAAATTTATATAGAAGAAACAACCATTAAAGGAAAGATATCATCTCGGCCAGGGAAAATCATAACCTGGCTTTTCAGCCTTTATAATTACATAAGAACCCTCTCCATATCCGCTCTTGCAATGCTGTGCGGTTTGTATTGATTCCAGCGGCCCGAAAAGAGTTTGGAGGAATTCAAGATGGATAAAACCGGCGTTGATGATCTCCATTTGCATTTCACCTACAGTTGGAAAATGTGCCATCGAATAAAAAAGATCATCGTTTTTGCGGGTCATATATTCTTTGCCTATTTCACTTTTCTTATCAATAACTGCCACTATCAGTTTACCGCTGTTTTTGAGAACCCTGTAAGCTTCCTTTATGGCTTTTCCTGTATCGGTAAAATAATGAATGCTTGTTCCGATAAATACAATATCGAACTGACTGGAAGCATAAGGCAGATCCTCAGCCCTTCCTGGCATAGTATTAATGCCCCGGGCTTCCGCCTTTTCCAGCAGGCAGGATTCCGGATCGAGAGCTTCGGTGATTTTCAGGGCATCAGAAAACCGTCCCGTGGCAGCACCAATTTCAAGACTTTTCAGATTATTACCGGTTGGCCATACCTGATGTAAAGCAGCTATTTCACTTTCATATACTGCAGGATGACGGTCAAACCAGGATTCATATTCCTGTAAGTGTTCTTTGAAAGGAAGTTTCTTGATCATGGTGATTCAGGCATATTTATAATCAAAGGAAGACATTTTGAAACCCTGATCCTATGATGGGAGTCACTGAAGGAACTGATTTTGGTTTATCGTGTAATTTTTCTTCCATTGCCGTTGCTAACCAAAACGCCTGATAATTTCACGTTCCAGCGATTCGCGGTGATCAGGATGAGCTATTCTTACCAAAGCTTCGGCCCGCTGCCGGAGGTTTTTTCCAAAAAGATTAGCTGTTCCGTATTCGGTAACTACAAAATGCATGTGAGCCCTGGTGGTTACCACTCCGGCTCCAGGCTTCAGAAAAGGAACGATCTTGGATGCACCTTTACTGGTAGTGGATGCCATAGCGATGATGGGCTTACCTCCTTCAGACAAAGCGGCACCCCTCATAAAATCCATTTGACCTCCTACACCCGAGTATTGATAAACACCGATAGAATCCGCACATACCTGACCTGTAATGTCAATCTCTATGGCTGAATTTACAGCAACAACTTTCGGATTTGCACGTATAACTTTGGTGTCATTGACATAATCTATTTCAAGAAAACTTACTTCTGGGTTGTCATCAATAAAATCATAAAGCTTTCTTGATCCAAGACAGAAACTGGTGACGATCTTGCCCTTGTGTTTATTCTTGTAATTATTAGTAATAATCCCTTTTTCCACCAATGGTAAAATACCATCGGAAAACATTTCTGTGTGAATGCCGAGATCCTTATGGCTATGTAAACAGGAAAGCACGGCATCTGGTATAGCACCTATTCCCATTTGGAGGCAGGAGCGGTCATCAATCAATTCTGCGCAGAAGCGGCCAATTGCCATTGCTTCGGGTGTAATGGCTTCGGCATAGTTGACTTCAGGAAGCGGGTCATTTGCTTTTACCAGCTTGTTGATCTGCCGGATATGAATGATACCATCACCAAGCGTTCTTGGCATATTCTCATTTACCTGCGCGATCACATATTTTGCACATTTCGTTGCTGAGCGTGCAATATCAACAGAAGTGCCAAGCGAACAGAATCCATGTTTATCAGGAGGCGATACCTGTATCAATGCTACATCTAAGGGGAGTATATTTTTTTCAAAAAGCTGGCTTACTTCACTCAGAAAAATGGGAATATAATCCCCGCGGTCGGTGTTCACGATGCCTCTCACATTCTGGGATACGAACATAGAGTTCATGAAAAAACTTTTGTCAAAATTTTCCTGCTTAAACACATCGTTGCCCAGGGTGGTAATACTTACCAACTCCACGTTGGTCAATTCAGGACCACGTGCAAACAACGCTTTCACTAAATGAGCCGGTGTGGCGGCGCTGCCATGAATAAATACCCTGTCATTGCTTTTAATTACTTTCACGGCTTCTGCCGCCGAAACAAAAATTGGATCCACTAATAGCTGTTTTATAGTAGGTTGAATAATGTTTATCGAAAGTAGAAATAACAGCTTGCCGGTAAAGTGATCCCAATCGTTCCCGCACATGATATATGTCACTATTTTGATCCCGGCTTTCCATGATCTCAATCATCTTCTGCAGTGAGGTGGCTCATTGGGTGTGATATATAATGGTAATACCTTGTATTCAAAATCAACGTGATGGGTCAGGGAATTGAATATTCAGATATTGCATTTGCAGCTTTCGGCCTGGCCTTGCTGGCAATGACCTGGGCTATTATGAAGTTTGGTCCCGCCTTGTTAAGATGGTTCCTGATGAAGCTATATGATCTATTCCTGCGCAATAAAAAACTGGAACAATAATAATTATCTCATGGATAATAAAACCGAAGTACCGGAAGATCTACAGCAGCTGGTAGAAAACATGAAAGAGCTGGCCAGAGAGTACATTTCCCTCCAAAAACAGACCGCACGCCTGACCCTTATTCAATACCTGGCCAAAACAGCAGGATCTGTGATGGATGGGGTAATAGGTTTCGTATTGATATGTATGGTGTTATTGTTTGGAGCAATAACAGCAGGTTTTTGGCTGAGCCAGCTCACGGGAAGTTATATCAGTGGATTCGGGCTGCTTACCCTCATCCTTTTAGCAATTGCAGTGATCCTTCACTTATGCCGTAAAATACTTTTTGTAAATCCTGTGCTGCATAACCTGGTGAAGAAACTTCATGCGGGTTCTGCCAGCCAAAATAAGAATGATCATGAAGAATCATCCTCACATCACTAATATGCGGGAACTGGAGCAGGAATTGCATCGGCTCCATGAGAGACTGAACGAAACAGAATCACGCATGGAGCAGCAATGGAGATTTGGTAAACAGCGTTTTTGGAGATTGTGTTTGAATTCAGTTAAGTGCGGGCGAAGGAAAGGGGAAACGGATCCTTTATTCGCCGGAAGCGAGTTTATAAAAGAAATTATCAACCCGCTGGGAAAGAATTTCCTGAGATGGATATTACAGAAGTTCAGAAAATGATATTTTTCCCCCCTTAATAGCCCAACTATACTGATGTTTTTTTCCTGCGGGTATTGATTTGAAATAAAGTGTACAGGGGGCAGGTTCCTATAGCACTGGTGAGCAGGAAAATGGCCGCCAGGCCAAGCAAAATTGCGCCACCGGTACCGGTTACAGTGTTAGTAAAATAGAGTGTTACGAAAACAAGAGCAATCAGGATGCGGACAAAACGGTCGGCAGCGCCCATATTATTTTTCATGATAAAAATTTTAATGAATAAAAGAATTGTTCTTATTATTTAATGTGCAATAAAAAGCGGTAGTTTTAATTCTTTCATCAGCGTATCGGCAAGGCTTGGCTTAAACCAGCGGGATACCATGCTGCGGTGATAAGCTCCAAGCACCACCAGCGGGGTTTCAGTCTGCCGGCTGAGATAATCAAGTATCTCGTTTTCCGCATTTCCCTTCAGGACGGTGTATTCAATGCTGTCGTAATGCCTCTTCATCCATTCCTTTAATAGCTGGTCATCGGGTAAGTGATTACCTACACCGGTCCAATTTACGTATACGGTCTTTAGTTTATAAGGTGACATGGCCGGCAGCGTATAGTTGAACATTTTTATGGCGTGTACGGCAGAAGGCTCCCCGTCATAAAGATAGATCAACTGTTGGATGGGTTTATGAACATGCGGAACAATCAATACCGGGCATTGTACTTTAGCCAGCAGATCTTTTATGAAGTTGGTAGGCGGTTTCTGTGGATGATGTTGAAGTGTCTCACGGCTGTCAATTATCAGTACATCAGCAAAAATGCTCTCATGAAGCAGATCCTGTATTGCATAGCCTTTATCATGATGAATGGTATAAGGAATACCGGTTTCCTCGCAATTTTCTTTAAACCTTGATACAGCCTGGGCACGGGTCTTCGCATCTTTATGGTCCAGCTTTCTTTTTTCTGAACCAATAAGACCGGCATCTGCTTTTACAAGGTCATAAATTTTATAACTGGTATAAGTGAAATCTTCAAGGAATACAGCTACAAGGTGCGCCTGGTTTTGCTTAGCGAGTTCAATAGCGTATTTCAAGGTGCTGGATGACAGCTTGAAGCCATCAATTGCAGCAATGATTTTATTCATACATTCCGTTAATAGTGTGAAATGAAAATGGGTTGGGTCATAATATTGATAAGCATATCTGCCTGGCTGTGATGAAAGAACCTGGAGAGGCTGCTTCGTCCGTAAGCTCCCATTACGATAAACACGTTCTTGCGTTTAAACAGGTAGTCGAAGAGTTTGTCTTCTGTATTTCCTGCCAAAACCTGGAAGCCAATAACGGAATAATGCATTTTCATCCATTCCAGGAAATTCTGTTTATCCTCACCTTCCCATACGCCTTCCTGGTTGATATGCAATACGACAGCTTTTTTATCACTCAGTTCAGGGAAC
>CBHEUU010000269.1:0-6691 GCA_965990355.1 uncultured Chitinophagaceae bacterium | reverse complement strand
TTTCTCACACAGGGGAATGGTATATGCGGAGTTCCATCCGACCAAATTAAAAAATAAAATATATACGGATGAAACAAACAATGCTTTCATTTTTAGTCATTCTTTTCAGTGCACATTGCTTTCCACAAGCGCTCACTCCTGGCGATCAAATGCCGGATATCCTGTTGCCAGCCTCTCTCACCGGCGGGCCTTCCAAACGGGTAAAGGATTTCAAAGGAAAATTACTGATCATCGATTTCTGGGCTACCTGGTGCAGCCCCTGTATCAGTTCAATGAAAGACCTGGAAGAATATAAAGCAGCCCTCGGCGATAAGCTGGAAGTAATGGCCATTTCTGAAGAACCGGCAGAGCGGTTAACAAAGTTCAGCAAAGTCAGGCCCAGCACACTCACATTGTCGAGCGATACTGCTGGTACACTCAGGCCTTACTTTCCTTACAGTACTATTCCCCACACTGTACTGATAGGACCGGAAGGAAAAGTGTACGCCATTACTAATGCCAGCAATATTTCCCTCGATGTTCTAAAACTGGCTTCAAAACAGATCGCCCTCAATCTTCCTTTCAAGAAAGACCGGGTTGGCTTTGATATTGATGAGTATCTAAGAGCAGATTCAACCAAACCGGAATATTTCAGCCTGCTGCCTCCGGCTGAAGGAGCAGGTTCCCTGTCTAAAATGTATAATACTGGTCCTTTTAAAAACCGGAGATTCAGTATTATAAATATGACGCTGGACGGGCTTTTCCGCCTTGCTTATGACAAAACATTTTACCTCGTAATAAATGAATATGATACCGTAAAACGGCGTTACGAAGACATGGAAAAATTCTCCCTTGATGCATGGATCGAGCAGCCCGATAGGGCAAAGCTGATGCAGTTTATCCGGCAACAGCTCGGGAAACATTTTGTGGATGTAGAACCAGTGCTGGAAAAACGAAAACAAACTGTATTGCTCATCAAAGCAAATAAAGATGCAGTCCGTCTTCTGAAACCTTCCACTTCAGTAAACGATAATTACAATGCAGGTGGTGGTCATTTTGAAGGGAATGGGGTAAAACTGGATGCGCTAGCAGGATATATGGAAGGCTTCGGATTGTATCAAGGTAAGGTGATCAATGAAACCGGGCTGGATGGCCGTTATGATATCTTCTTCCAATGGCAGCCAGAGAAAAAGGAGTCGTTGAAAGAAGCATTTGCAGCACTGGGATTGTATTGGGAAAAGGCAGAAAGGGAAGTGGAAGTACTGGTGATAAAAAAGAAAAAATGATGGTGCTACACACCATCATTTTTTCATAAAATCCTCAATAAGCTGCAACACTTCATCAAAATTCGTTTCCAATGCCTTATGACCGCCATTGATTATATGTATTTGCGCATCCGGTAAATCCCTTTTGTAGCAAGGAGCTTCCTCCACGCTAAAAAACACATCATATTTACCCCATATAATCAAGGCGGGAGGCTGGTATGTGCGGAAATAATTCTGAAAAACAGGGAACATCTCAATGTTACTTTTAAAAGTGCAGTTTAATTCATATTGCATATCAAGGTTACCGGGTCTTTTCATCTGATTCCAATCAAGTATAAAAAACTCAGGGCTCATGTTAGGCAGCAGCTCTTCAGGAAGCCCGGCAGTATATTGCCATTTCGTTCCTTCTTCACTTAAAAACCCGTAAACCTTTTGCTTCTTCTCCTCGGTTGGGTTTTCCCAGTAGTCTTTTATTTCGTCCCATTGCGGTCCAATACCCTCATCATACGCATTTCCGTTCTGAACAATTATTCCCTCTATCCTTTCAGGATGGTCCACGCACATCCGCAGGCCAATAGGGCAACCATAGTCATGAAGATAAACAGTAAAAGATTTCAGGTTTATTGCTTCAGTAAACCTGCTCATATATGCTGATATATTCTTAAAAGAATACTCAAAAATGCTTTTATCAGGAAAAGCACTGAATCCAAAACCCGGATAATCCGGTGCAACAAGATGAAACCTGTCTGAAAGAGCGATCATCAGATTTTTAAACATTACAGATGAAGTTGGGAATTCGTGCAGAAGCAATAACGATGGATTTGCGCTGTCTCCAGCTTCCCGGTAGAAAATGTCGATGCCATCAACTTTTATTGACCTATTAAAAATCTGCCTGCTCATACTGCTTCATTTTAATTTAAGCGAATAACTCTGCCTCGTGATTTCTAATTCTTCATTTGTGGGAATGACCAGTATTTTGATCTTCGAATTTTTCTTATTGATCTCGTAAGTATCATTTGCTTTCTGCTTATTCTTCTCCTTATCAAGCATAATACTTAAAAACTCCAATTCACTGCAAACCATTTCCCTGATCTTCACGTCGTTCTCCCCTACACCTCCGGTAAAGATCAGCGCATCTAGCCCATTCAGCGCAGCAACATACGCGCCAATATATTTTTTTATCCGGTAAACATATAACTCACAGGCAAAACGGGCTTCCTTATCTCCATTTGCAACGGCTTTATGAACTTCACGCATGTCACTATGCCCTGTAAGACCCAGAAGTCCTGATTGTTTATTGAGCAGGGTATCCACATATTCAGCGTTCAGCCCACATTGCATTTGCAGATGCAATACCACCGAAGCATCTATATCACCGGCTCTTGTACCCATTACCAATCCGCTCACGGGACTAAAACCCATGCTGGTATCTATTGACTTATCCCCATGCACAGCCGCCATGCTGCAGCCATTGCCCAGGTGCAGGCTGATCAATTTCGCAGCTGGTTTCTGAAGATATTGCCTGGCTTTTTCGGTAACGTACTTATGACTGATACCATGAAAACCATACACCCTGATCTTATCATTTCTGTAATAAGCAGCAGGAAGCGCATATCTCGCCGCAACTTCCGGAAGATGATGATGAAAAGCCGTATCAAAAACAGCTACCTGCTTTGCTGATGGGAAAAAAGCTTCTGTTACTTCTATACAGCGGAAGCTGACAGGATTATGAAGCGGGGCAAAAGAAAACAATTTCCTGATATTCTCTTTTACATCTTTGGTGATCTGAACAGCTGTTGAAAAATACTCCCCGCCATGCACTACCCGGTGGCCTATAATTTTTATTTCCAGGGGATCTTTAATAATTGCATTATCTTGGTTGCAGAGCAATAATACTACCTGCCTTACAGCTTCAGCGTGATCAGTCACGGGTACATGCAGTTCATTCACTTCCGGATTTTCGCCGAGAATGAAATGGATATATGATTTTTCCTCGCCGATCCTTTCAGCCACGCCTGAACAAAGCAGGATTTCTTCAGGCATATTATATAACCTGAATTTCAGCGAACTGCTGCCTGCATTGATCACCAGGATTTTCATACTATTTTTTGTTGCTCAGTATTTCCATTTCCATTTCCATTCCCTGATCTCGGGCATATCCATTCCGTTTTCATTTATATAATTCCGATGACGGATCAGTTTGTCCTGCATTTCCTGTTTTAGATACGAAGCATTACTTCCTAAAGCCGGTAAACGATCTATCACGTCTTCTACCAGGTGAAAACGGTCCATATCATTCAGCACAGTCATATCAAATGGAGTAGTGATGGTCCCTTCTTCCTTATATCCTCTTACATGGATATTTTCATGATTAGTGCGCTTGTAAGTAAGCCGGTGAATAAGCCAGGGATATCCGTGAAAAGCAAAGATCACCGGCTTATTTTTTGTAAACAATGCATCAAAGTCTTTATTATTTAAACCATGAGGATGTTCTGTATCAGGTTGCAACTTCATGAGATCAACTACATTCACTACACGTATTTTCAATTCGGGCAGATTATCACGCAAAATAGAAACAGCTGCCAGTGTTTCCAGCGTAGGTACATCACCAGCACAGGCCATCACCACATCGGGGTCTGTACCTGCATCATTACTGGCCCATGTCCATATACCAATACCTTTGGTGCAATGCACCATTGTTTCTTCCATAGACAGCCATTGGGGGGAAGGGTGTTTACCTGCTACTACCACATTCACATAATGCCGGCTTTGCAGGCAGTGATCCATTATTGATAGAAGACAATTGGCGTCAGGAGGTAAATATATTCTTACTACCGAAGCTTTTTTATTCAGCACCACATCCAGGAAGCCCGGATCCTGGTGAGTAAAGCCATTATGGTCCTGTCGCCACACATGCGAGGCCAGCAGGATATTTAAAGACGGTAATTTCTTCCGCCAATTGAGGTCAGCTGTCATCGTTAACCATTTCGCATGCTGGTTAAACATGGAATCAACAATATGGATAAAAGCTTCATAGCAGTTGAAAAGTCCATGTCTTCCTGTAAGTATATATCCTTCCAGCCAGCCTTCACACTGATGCTCGCTCAACACTTCCATTACACGGCCATCCTGTTTCAGGAATTCATCTGTATCAGTTACATCTGCCAGCCATTGGCGATTGGTTACTTCAAATACAGCATTCAGCCGGTTGGAAAGTGTTTCGTCAGGGCCGAATAAACGAAAGTTGCGTTTATCCGCATTCAGTTTGATCACATCGCGGATAAATGTTCCCAATACTCTTGTATCGCCCGGTCCTGTATCACTTCGCTTTTTTATCTCAATAGCGTAGTCCCTGAAGTCTGGCATTCGAAGGTCCTGCAATTTAAAACCACCATTGGCATGCGGGTTGGCGCCCATCCGCTTCTCTCCTTTGGGAGCTAAAGCAGCAAGCTCAGGAAGCAACGTGCCATTTTCATCAAACAATTCTTGTGGTTTGTAACTTTTCAACCATTGTTCCAACTGTTGCAGGTGTTCTTTGTTTTTCTGTGGTTCAGATAAAGGCACCTGGTGCGAACGGAATGTTCCTTCAATTGGTAATCCATCCACCACCTTAGGGCCAGTCCATCCTTTAGGTGATTTTAGAATGATCACAGGCCAGCAGGGCCTTTCTATATTTTTTTCTTTTGTTGCATTTTTTCTGATGAGCATTATTTCTTCAATCACTGTATCCAGCACTTCAGCCATTGCCTTATGCATCGGCATAGGATCATCACCTTCCACCCAATGCGGTTTCCAACCATAGCCTTTGAAAAGCTGATCCAGTTCTTCATGACTTATTCTTGCCAGCAAAGCAGGATTGGCGATCTTGTAACCATTCAGGTGAAGAATGGGTAATACAACACCGTCATTAACCGGATGAAGAAATTTGTTGGAATGCCAGGCTGTTGCCAGAGGGCCTGTCTCCGCTTCCCCATCTCCTATTACACATGCAACGATAAGACCCGGATTATCAAAGGCAGCACCGAAAGCATGGCTTAATGAATAGCCCAGTTCACCACCTTCATGCATGGAGCCAGGGCACTCAGGTGAAACATGACTCGGAATACCTCCCGGAAAAGAAAACTGCTTGAATAATTTTTTCAGTCCACTTGCATCCTGTGTAATATCAGGATAGATCTCAGAGTAGGTTCCTTCAAGATAAGTATTAGCCACTAATGCCGGGCCACCATGACCCGGACCGGAAATATAAAACATGTCAAGATCATACTGATTGATGATCCTGTTGAGATGCGCATAGATAAAATTTTGCCCTGGCGTGGTGCCCCAATGGCCCAAAAGCATGTTCTTGACATGCTCAATCTTCAAGGGCTCTTTCATCAAAGGGTTATCGCGCAAATAAATCTGCCCGACTGATAAATAGTTAGCTGCCCGCCAGTAGGCATCTATTTTATCCAATAAACCTGGTAAAATCTCTTTTCCCATGCTTTATTGATTTAAAATGATAAACTGTTACCTGAGCTGGATGAATTGATGGTTTATTGTGGTCTTATAAATATAACATATCAGAAGCAGAAATGCCGATAAGCAGCCAGGAATTTTCAGTTTGTTTCATTTTTTTTCAACATCATGATCAGCATTTTACTCACTACAACAATATAAAATACCCATGCAGCGATCCTTACCCAATCTGTTGCGATCAACCTGCTCAAAGCCGCTTCATCCCTGCCCTGGCTAAGTTGACCCTGAATGGGGATCTGTATCAATGCGGAAGAAACCCAGGAGATGATCTCTGATATAAAAGCGATCCATACCCATTTTTTAGGAATATAATAAGGACGCTTCCAGAACATCACGATCGTGGTGATCGTCATCATTAATGTAGCTGAAACAAACACCTGCACAATCCGTACACTGCTCTCCTGGTGAACACGTGCAAATTCCGCCGCCCCAACAAATTTCCAACTATGATACACCACGAAACTATCCATCATACCTGCGCCAAAGCAATAGAAAGACAGAAAGAAAAAAAGAAATTGAAAAAAGATTCTTGTATTCATTTTTATTGTTTTAAATGGCTGTAAAACTAGATTGGCGCTGAAGCAGGAACAATGGTAAATTATTACCATTGCACGGTATCTAACCGGATTTGGGGAGAAGATATCAATTGCAGAAAACGGAACTTGTGTTTCAAACCCTCCACACAGCATGCATAATTTATCTCTTCTCCGGGCTACACGGAAAGTGATGACCCGTCTTGATGAACAGGTGCAGGCCAATCAATTGGCTGCAATAGAAGACGTGTTACCTTTTATAAACACCGTTCAGCGCATGTTCCCGCAATGGGTTATACAAACTTGTGTGCAGCGGCATCCTGAAATCCGGTTTATCAGCGAAAACTGCAAGGATTACTTTGGATACACAGCGGAATATTTATTAAAGCAGCATTA
>CBHEUU010000268.1:0-6710 GCA_965990355.1 uncultured Chitinophagaceae bacterium | reverse complement strand
TTCTTTTACTACGTTTTCAACTTTCTCTGTTGGCAGAAAAGGAGATGCAGGAAAGGGTTCAGGAAACAAGCTTACAATCCTGAAAAAGATACTAAGCAGGATCTATCCCAATCCTGCTACCAGCCTGCTGATGGTAGAATATCCTTTATCCAAAACCAGGGCACTTATTACTATCTACAATACATCAGGGCAGGTAGTGTATAATCAATATACCAGTACAGGAAGAACTCCTATCCAAATCACTTCTTTGAAAGCAGGCATCTACACGCTTGTAATTTCAGATGGCGCTAATAGTGTATCGGAAAAATTTGTGAAGATGGAATGATCATGCCCCCTTGCATGGTACTGCACCCATAATTAAACCAAATCTGCTCATGCTTAAATAAATAAACAATGAGAACGATATTACTTGCCATACTCATCCAATTAACCCCTGCCGTTTGCCTCCGGGCTCAAACCACCTATTACTGGGTAGGCGGCACTACTGCCAATGCTGATTTCAACCAGGCTTCCAACTGGAACACCACATTAGGTGGCGGCGGAAGCACAAGAACAACCATTTCTCCTGACGACATACTGATATTTGATGGTGCTAACTATGGGCATCCTTCTGCCACTTCAGCAACTGTATATAAACTGCCTGCACAAACCTTAAGCAAACTGATCCTGAGGAATAATGCATTGGTTACTTTCTCCAGTGCTTCAACAACCAATGCTACGGCCATGAGTGGATTAATGTCCAAGTCGGGCACAACAGCAACCGGGAACAGCTCCACCAATTTTCCTGCAGATTTCCAGGTAGGTGATTTTGTAGCAACCTCAGTAGGTGGGGCAACTATGGCACTTATAACTTCAGTAGGTACCAATACGCTTACCACTGCAGAATCTGCCAATTTCGGCAATACTGCGTATTATAAAGCCGCAACTTTACGGATCACTGCTTCGCAGGGATTAGTGATAGAAGCAGGCTGCACGTTAAATGTTACGCTCTCCAATGCACCCTTTGCTATTGTTGTTTTATCCGGCGCTTCCGGTCTTATAAAAGGAAATATTTCTTTCCTTCCTTCGGGCACACAGGCATGCCGGCTGTCTTCTTTTCCGGCAGCGGGCATACTGGTTGATTCAGCAGGCATGGTAACCAATGGACCTAACACCCGCGGAAATGTATTCAGCACAAATGCTGTAGCAACGAATAACAATATCGTTTTCGCAAAAGGAAGCCGCTATATCCATAATCCCCGAAATGCCAGCGCTGCAGAAAATCAAATCCCTTTTGGAAGTACCGTAACAGGTCCGCAATCTGTTATTGATCTTCAGCCAGGCAGTACGATAGTGTACAATACTGACAGAGGTTCATCCTTTGCAGGATTCAAATATGGCGATGTGGTGATCAATGGCAACGTTACTGCAACTACCAGCCCTTCTTACCTGGAAAATTTTACCGTGAACAATGGGTTCACGTTTTTAAACAACAGTACAAAACCATTTCCTGTTTCAGGTAATATTGAAAACAATGGCATCATTAATACTTCTGTCGCCACTTCTTCCTTATTGTTGTGTGGCGACCGGTTGCAATCAGTTGGTGGCAATGGCGCTTATTACTTCAATAATTTTATAACAGCCGATGGCAGCAGTGTCGTATTGACAAGGGACCTGCAAATGTTTTCTCCTGCATCCTACAGCAGCACTGCCACAGTGGTAAACGGTGCACAGGTGATTGCAGGTAATCTTACTACAAACATTGGAGTGACCACCAACAACTTCCTCGAAGGACCAGGCACTCCAAGGACTACTTCCTTTGCAACAGCCATAAAAAATATGAAGATGAGAACCCTCCGGTTTGGAGAAGGTGAAATGGGTGATTGGTATTTATGGTCCAAACCTCCTTATACAGCCCCCGATCCACACGCCGCCATGTGGGGCGGAAATAATTGGCCATTCACTGATGCCGGCATTTTCAATCTTTCAGACACCACTGGCAAGTTAACCACCAACCAGATGGACCTCGATCAGTTCCTGACCCTTTGCAAAGACAGCGCAATCACTCCCTATATAATCGTGCCGGTGGATGCCATTATGCAGCCGACTGCTGTTGCAAAATATGTTACCAAACAGGAAATACTCAACAGCGCTATTGCCATGGTAAACTATGTAAAACAAAAAGGTCTTCCTCAAGTATATTACGAAATAGGAAACGAAAATTATTATCCTATCTCTGGTACCAATACCGGTCAAACCTGGACAGCTACGGCCTATGCGAACCTGGTGGCGGAGCTATCTGATTCATTGAAAGCCGTAGACAGCAGCATTAAGATCGGCATGAACGGCCACAATTATCCCAATACAAAATGGTATGATACGCTTTTCCTGATAGCAGCAAAAAAAGCTGATTTCCTGGTAGTGCATAGTTATTTTCCCGATCCGGGCACAATAAGCACAACAGCTAACTCCTGGTATAGTAGTTATCTGACAATGATGGCCAACAACACCAATATTACAAGCGCCCTTACCAATGCGACCAATGCGATCAACACACTTGCTGATTCGGCAGACAAGGCCCGATATAAAATTTCGATCACGGAGACCAGTCCATACAGTCCCGGCAGTTCGGGTGTTGTTTACCCCCAAACCAATACCATGGGCAAAGCGATTATAGCTGCAGATATGTTTACCAATATGCTTTCCAATCCGCGTGTTTCCCATATCCATTTCTGGACAAGCCACTGGTTTCTCAGCAATGCCCAAACCAATAACCAACCTTATAACCTGCGGAACCTGCTGGGCGGTAATAACCAGATCACGCCCATCGGATATTCCCTGCAATTGATGAATGAATGTGTTACTGGTAATAAAGTGACCGTTACTGACCTCAACACATCCAATACGAAATATAAAGTGCATGCGTTTTACGAGCCTGCAACCGGAAAGATGAATTTGCTCGTCATTAACCGCGACAGTGTGGCTAAAACAATTCCCCTGATGTTGGCAAATATGAATATGCCAAATAAAACAACCTGGGAAGCGATGCAGTTAAAAGGAAATACACCGGATGATTATTCACCTGTATTTGGCAGTATCAGTAATATCAGCACCGATGCTTCCGGCAAAGTAGAAATAACAGTGCCACCTTATTCCATTACGCGATATAGTTTTTAATTTTATAAACAAACAACAAAATATGCATTTGCCTTTTCCCCGGTTCAATCACTCCCTGTATCGAACAATAGCCCTGGTATTTATCTGCTGCACCTGTTTTGCGTTGGCGAATGCCCAAACAGCCAGTATTGACACTTCACGTATAAAGGGGCATCCACGATTATTACTGATGCAGGGTGGAGAAGAGGTAATCAAAAAAAATATCTCTAGCAATATTGCCTGGGAAAAAGTGCATGCAGACATATTGAATGAATGCGAGACAATGCTTGACCTTCCACCGGTTGAAAGGATTTTGATCGGCCGCCGGCTGTTAAGCAAATCCCGCGAAAGCCTCCGCCGTATCTTTTTTCTTTCCTATGCCTGGCGTATGACCCATAAAAAGAAATACTTTAAGAAGTGTGAGGAGGAATTGCTGGCTGCCTCAAAGTTCCAGGATTGGAACCCGGGTCATTTCCTGGATGTGGCTGAAATGACCATGGCAGTATCCATTGGTTATGATTGGCTATACAATGATCTTTCCGAAACATCCCGGAAACTGATCAGTGAGGCCATTATAACCAAAGGCACTAATCCTTCCCTGGATGATAAATATAATGGGTGGCAAAGAGGAAACAATAACTGGAACCAGGTCTGCAATACAGGTATCACATTCGGGGCGCTGGCCGTGTATGAACAGCAGCCTGCAGTTTCACTGCAACTGGTAGAGCGGGCATTGAAAAGCGTACAGATCCCGATGAAAGAATATGCACCAGATGGCAATTATATGGAAGGATACAGCTACTGGGCTTATGGCACCACCTTCAACGTTTTTTTGATAAATGTGATAGAGCAATTGTTTGGTACCGATTATGGTTTATCCCAGATGCCGGGGTTCTTAAAAACATCTGTGTTTTATGAGAACCTTCTTGGTTCTTCCGGCAAGCCGTTCAATTTTTCTGATTGCAGTGCCAATCCTGATGGCCTGCAACCCGCCATGCTGTGGTTTGCGGAAAAAACCGGCGATCCTTCTTTAATGTGGCAGGAGAAAGATAATATGGTCAAAGGAAGAACAATGGCGAAATGGAATCGTGTGCTGCCTGCGGCCATGATCTGGGGTAAAGATCTTGACCTGAATAAAGTAACACCGCCAACACTTAAGACATGGGCTGGTGATGGAGAAAACCCTGTAGCTATGCTGCGCTCTTCCTGGACTGATCCTAATGCCATCTTTGTTGGTTTTAAAGCAGGCAGCCCTTCTCTTAGTCATGCTCACATGGATGTTGGTTCCTTTGTAATGGATGCAGAAGGCGTAAGATGGTCTGCTGATCTGGGCATGCAGGAATATGAATCCCTGGAATCAAAAGGTTTGAAAATATGGGACATGAGCCAGAACTCCGACAGGTGGAAAGTATTCCGCTACAATAATTTTTCGCACAGCACTTTAACTGTCAATAATGCCCTGCAGGTAATGAATGGCAAGGCTGCTATCACAAAACATTCAAACGATTCTTTGTTTTCTTATGCAGTAACGGATATGAAAGCTGTGTATGCAGGCCGGCTGGTAAAAGCAGACAGGGGTGTTGCCATTGTGAACAAGCAATATGTAACCATTCGGGATGAAGTTGAAACAGGCGATTCCACCTGCACAATAAGATGGAGCATGCTTACACCTGCCAAAGTAGTTTCTTCAAGCCAGAACCAACTGCACCTGGAAAGCAATGGTAAGAAACTGACATTGTATGTTGCAGGTTTGCCCGAAGAAGTTGTTTTTAAAACCTGGCCAACTGATCCGCCAAACAGTTATGATGCGCTTAATCTCGGTACAGTGATAGTGGGTTTTGAAATAACAGTGCCAGCTCATACAAAGAAAGAGTTCAATGTTTTGCTGGTGCCAGGTGAAAAGCAAGTGGCAGTAAAGAAATCTTCGTTGAAGGCGCTGAAAGAGTGGTAAGTTTTACCACACCAGTTTATACCCCACTCCTCTTACATTAATGATTTGAACACCTGCATCTTCCTGCAGGTGTTTTCGTAGTTTGGTAATGAACACGTCGAGTGTTCTTGAATTAAAAAAATTATCATCACCCCAGATGGTTTCCAGTATCTTCTTTTTGCTATTCAATTCCTGGCGGTTTTCATATAATAACCATAACAATTCTGTCTCCCTTGAAGTAAGTGTTTGCATACGAAGATTGAATACGAGTTGCTGCTTCACGGGATCAAATTGATATTGGCCGATACTGACGGGTCCTCTTTGCTCCTGCTTTTTTAATAACCGCCCGTCACTCAGCAGTACTTTAATGCGTACCACTAGTTCCTGCATGGCAAAAGGTTTTCGCAGGTAGTCGTTACCGCCACTTTCAAAACCATCCACCACATCCTGCGGCATGATCTTACTGGTCAGGAAAAGAATAGGCACCAGGGAGCCGGATCGACGGATCTCGCGGGCCAGTTCAAATCCATTGATACCGGGCATCATCACATCAAGTATGATGATCGAAAAGTTTTGGGTCTTCAATACTTCCAGGGCATCGTGGCCTGAAAGCACGTGTGTGACCGAAAATCCAGCCGATTCAAGGTTCTCTGCGATAATGGAACCCAGCGACTGTTCATCTTCTGAAAGCAATATGGAATGGCCGTTTTTCAATCTCTTAATGGTAGTTGAATAAGAAAAGCAAGTCCGTTTTTATTGTTCGCTTCAATGGTTCCACCATGTGCTGAGATAATTTGAGCAACATAATACAATCCTAATCCAAATCCTTTAACTTCTGTACTCCCGGAAGAAACACGATAAAATTTATTAAAAATAAATGGAAGGTAAGCATCATTTATTCCCGGGCCGTTATCCTTTATTTCGATTATTAATTTATCTGCCACTTGCCTGGCCTTGATATTGACAATAATATTGCTAACACCATACTTGATCGAATTCTCGATGATATTCTGGAATACACTGGTTAGTTTTTCCCTGTCACCATACACTTTTAAAGATGGATCTATCTCAAGCTGCCAGGAGAAAGAAGGTTGAACGGCAAAGGAAGAAAGTAGTTTCTCCAGGAATTCTCCTAAATAAAAGCTTTCCTTCTTAAGGTTTCTGTCAGGATTGTCTGCCACGGATAGTGTCAGCACTTTTGACACCATTTCATCCAGTTTCTTTAATTCCTCCCGGGAAGTATTGAGATAACGTTGTGTCCGTTGTTTATCATTCAATGCATCATAATACTGAAGCCCGTCCACTGCCGCTGTCACCGTTGCAATAGGTGTTTTCAACTCATGCGTCATGTTACTGATAAAATCATTCTTCAACTCATCCAGTTGTTTTTGTTTGATGATGGTTTTGTACATACGGTAAAGGCAAAACAACGTAAGCCCAAGTAGGACCACGGACGAAAGAATAGCCAGCCACATCCGCTTCAACAAAACAAAAACAGGTGACTCCACCATGGCAAAGGCCTTGTATTTTTTTTCGTAATCATTTAAGGTAAGATAGTTAACCGGTAACTCGGAACTGTACACAGCGCTTATTCTTGCCCTGGCGGATTCCTTTTGTATAGTTGTATCGCGGTATCGGATAGTGA
>CBHEUU010000267.1:0-6719 GCA_965990355.1 uncultured Chitinophagaceae bacterium | reverse complement strand
ATAATTTATCCGAGGTCAGCTTCGTGGCGCCGTAGAGGTTGATCGGCGCGCATGCTTTGTCGGTTGAAAGCGCCACAACTTTCGATACATTCGTTTCAAGGCTTGCGCGAATGACGTTTTCCGCTCCGCCGATATTGGTCTTTACACATTCATCGGGATTATATTCTGCAATAGGAACGTGCTTCATAGCAGCGGCATGGATCACATACTCTATTCCTTCAAAGGCCCTTTTTAATCTATTATAGTCTCTCACATCTCCTATGAAAAACCGGATACCGGGAAAAGCTTTTTCCGGATAATCCTGTGCCATAAGAAACTGTTTCTGTTCATCCCTGGAGTATATTACCAGCCTTTTTATATTGGGCCATTTAGCAAATATTGTTTTTGTAAGTTCCTTGCCAAGCGAACCAGTTCCACCAGTAATCAGAACACTCCTGTTATTTAGATCCAACATGATTGCTTATTTTATTGATATAGTTTATTAATCCTTAACAAGTTTAAAAAAGCCTGGAGAGATAATCGCCATAACCGCTCTTCTTAAGACCTTCAGCAATTACACGCAATTGATCAGCCGAAATGAAACCATTTCTATACGCTATCTCTTCGATGCAGCCAATCTTTGTTCCCTGTCTTTTTTCGATTACCCTTACAAATTCGCTTGCATCACTCAACGAATCAAACGTACCCGTATCGAGCCAGGCCGTACCACGATCGAGTACAGAAACATTCAGCCGTCCTTGTTTAAGATATTCTTTATTCACGTCTGTTATTTCATACTCGCCTCTTGGAGAAGGCTTTAATTGCTGTGCAATCTTTATTACATTATTATCATAAAAATATAAACCAGGAACAGCAAAATTTGATTTGGGCTTTACTGGTTTCTCTTCAATGGAAACCACTTTCATCTTTTCATCAAATTCTACCACCCCGTATCTTTCAGGATCGGACACCTGGTAAGCAAATACATAACCACCTTCTACATTAGCCAGGGTTTTTAGCTGACTTCCTAACCCCGTGCCATAAAAAATATTATCCCCAAGTATCAATGCTACCTTGTCATCGCCGATAAAATCAGCACCAATCACAAATGCCTGGGCAAGACCATTGGGCACTTCCTGTACAGCGTACTTAAAATTGCAGCCCAATTGTTTTCCATCACCCAATAACCGTTTGAATGAAGCATTGTCTTCGGGAGTAGTAATGATCAGTACTTCCTTTATACCCGCCATCATCAAGGTAGACAATGGATAATAAATCATCGGCTTGTCATAAATAGGCATTAACTGCTTGGATATCGCCTTAGTGATTGGATACAATCTTGTACCAGAGCCTCCTGCCAGTATTATTCCTTTCATATATTACCTTTTTGAGTATTGTTCTTCATAATAATGTTGATACGCCCCACTGGTTACATGCTTCAGCCATTCCGGGTTATCAAAATACCAGTCGATAGTTTGTTGCAGGCCTTCCTCAAACGTAACAGATGGATACCAGCCTAATTCTTTATTGATCTTACCCGCATCTATTGCATATCTTCTGTCATGACCAGGCCTGTCTTTCACATAAGTGATCAGCTTTTCGCTTTCTCCTTCCTTCCGGCCCAACTTTGCATCCATCAATTTGCACAACAGTTTCACAAGATCAATATTCTTCCATTCATTAAACCCTCCAATATTATATGTGTCACCATTTTTTCCCTTATGGAAAACGAGATCGATAGCCGAAGCATGATCTTTCACAAAAAGCCAGTCACGGGTATACAAACCATCACCATATACCGGTAAAGGCTTTTTCTCAATCACGTTATTAATAAACAGAGGGATCAGTTTTTCAGGAAAATGATTAGGTCCATAATTATTGGAACAGTTGCTTACGACCACAGGAAGGCCGTATGTATCATGATAGGCTCTCACAAAATGATCGCTGGAAGCTTTGGAAGCACTATAGGGTGAGTGCGGATCGTATTTTGTTTGCTCGGTAAAGAATCCTGATTCTCCCAGTGCACCATACACTTCATCAGTTGACACATGATAAAAACGCTTACCCGAATAATCAGCTTTCCAGGCATCTTTCGCCGCATTCAGCAGATTGACTGTTCCAATAACATTGGTATAAACAAAATCAAGTGGGGAAAGTATGGAGCGGTCTACGTGACTTTCAGCCGCAAGATGTATTACAGCATCCGGTTTATATTTTTTAAACAGCTCTTCCAGCGCAGCCGGTTCCAGAATATTGGTTTTCTCAAATGCGTAGTTAGGCGACTTTTCTATATCACGGAGATTCTCAAGATTGCCTGCATAAGTGAGAGCATCCAGGTTAATTATTTTATACTCCGGATAGTTTGTTACAAACAGGCGTACCACATGTGAACCTATAAAACCTGCGCCGCCGGTTATAATGATCGTTTTATTCATAATTTTAACTTCTATGGTCGGGTAATTTCATTAACTGAGGCCGTGCTACGACGATACCAATCCAACGTTTTCTTTAATCCCTCTTTCACCGTAACTACCGGGAAGTAATCCAGTAATTCTTTTGCCTTGGAAATATCAGCAAGGCTGTGTTTTACATCTCCGGCTCGTTCAGGGCCATGTTCCGGAGCAAGATCAATCCCTTCTTCCTTTACCAGCTCATTGAACAGATCCAGTAAAGATGTTTGGGCTCCACAGGCAATATTATATACCTGGTTGATGGCTTTGTTGTTGTCTGTAAATAAAGCAAGTTTGTTAGCAGACACTGCATTATCAACAAATGTAAAATCGCGGCTATGACTACCGTCTCCATTGATAACAGGTGGAATACGTTTCAGCACTGCTTCAGCAAACAGCGGGATAACTGCCGCATAGGGACCGTTAGGATTTTGCCTGGGTCCAAAGATATTAAAGTAGCGCAGCCCGATGAACTGGATCCCGTAAAGTTCTGCATATACACGGGCATACAATTCATTAACATACTTTGTTACCGCATAAGGAGAAAGTGGGTTTCCTATGAGATGCTCAACCTTCGGCAACCCCGGATGATCGCCATAAGTTGAAGAACTTGCAGCAAATACAATCCTTTTCACCTTTTCTTCTTTTGCAGCCGTAAAAACATTCAACGTCCCTGTAATGTTAACGGCATTTGTGGTAAGCGGATCTTTAATAGAGCGGGGCACTGAGCCCAATGCTGCCTGATGGGAAATAAGGTCTATCCCTTTGCAGACGCGTTGGCACGTATCGTAATCACGTATATCACCTTCGAGGAATTCAAATTTTTTATGCCCATAAAAGGGCTCAATATTTGGCAATGAACCGGTAGCTAAATTATCCAGTACACGAACGAAACTTACTCTTTTATCGTCCAGCAGGCTTTCTACAAGATTGGAGCCGATAAACCCTGCTCCTCCTGTAACCAAAATACGCATATAAAATTATTTACGAAACCAGTTTATAGGGTTTAATGATCTCAGCAAACGTACATACCATGCCGGTGCAGTTGTTTCCTCCTCAAAATATCCTTCTTTCTCGCCATATCCGTAACCATAGCCATAGCGACCATATCCATAGTATCCATAGCCTGCTTTTAACTTCACATCATTGATGATAATGGAAACCTTCGGCATTTTTTTGGCTTTATACAATTCATCGATCAGTATCAATTGTTTTTTGAATGTGTGACCCTGCCTCACTATATAAAGCGTACAATCAGCAAATTTTGCGAGCGTCATTGCATCGCTCACCATTCCAACAGGGGCTGTATCGATAATAATGACATCATATTCTTTACGGAGCCAATCAAACATCTCTGTTACTTTCTGATCAAGCAACATCTCAGATGGGTTAGGAGGTATGGGGCCGCAAGGTAAAATAAACAGATTCTCATAATCCGGCGCCTTCACAATAAGTTCCGGAAGTTGCGCTTTGCCAACAAGAAAATTGGAAATACCAGTACCTTTAGTCATATTAAGGCCCGACAGTATCTTCGGCTTTCTTATATCGAACTCCAGCAAAACCGTTTTCTTACCTGTTAATGCCATCACAGCAGCCATGTTGGTGCTGACAAAAGATTTTCCCTCGCCACTATAAGAAGATGTTACAAGGATAACAGGATTGGGAATGTTGTTCAGCACATATTGCAAATTGGACCTTACGATCCTGAATTGTTCTGCCACCATTCCGCGACTTGTCTTATTTACGATCAATACATTATCTGAATAAGAATGCCCGATTTCACCAACAATGGGAGTATCCGTTACTTTTTCAACATCCGCCCTTGTAGTCACTTTATCATTGAAAAGTTCTATCAGAAATATAGCAATCGCAGGGATAATAAATCCTATTGCACCTGCAAGTATTTGTATCAGGCTTCTGTTTGGCTTAACAGGAACGCCAGAAGTCCGTGCTTTTTCTATTACTGTTGAATTGGAAATGGTTGAAGCACGGCTGATTGCAGTTTCCTCACGTTTGCCTTCGAGCAGGCTGTATAAAGCGATTTTAGTGGATATCTGCCTTTGTATCTCTACCAGTTCTTTGATTTTATGCGGCATATCTTGCAACTCCCCTCGCTGAAGATTGATGCTTTGTTGTAGTTTACCAATAGTATTAACGTACGCGCTACGGATATTTTTTAAATTCTCGACAAGATTTTCTCTTTGCTTTTCAATCACTTCCTCTGCCTCTTTTACTGCCGGGTTTTGCGGAGGGATATTGGAGTTGAGCAAAATCTGTCTCTCTAATTGTGCTTTATTATAACCAGATACTACTTCATTAAGTGTAATATCTTCCAGGCCAAGAGCAGAAGGTACTACCCGGCTGAACTGATTCTGCTTGTCTTTAATATAGGCTTCTACATTTCCTGCTGTGTTACTTTTCAATTCCTGCTCAGTGATCGCTTTATTTATATCTGAGAGAGTACTGAAATAGTCTTCGGACTGGAGATCAATATCAAATAAATTCTCTTTTTGTCTATAGTTAAGTTCAATCAACTGAATGCTGTCTATCTCTTTCTTCAATTTGTCCAAACGCTCATCAATAAATGCCAGCATGGTATCGGCTGAATAATTATTTTGTTCTACCGTTCTCCTGCCATACTCCGTCATCAGGTTGTCTACAATATCAGCAGCCATCTGGGAGCTTGTCGCCTCCATGCTGATAACAAGTATTCCTGTACCCGCTGTTTTTTGCATTACTTTCAGGCTATTTACCAGTGAACCCGCAACATTTTCTGCAGACTTCCAACTTACTGTATATACCGTACCAGGCGACACTGTTCCTCTACGGTTTGCCCTGATCTTTCTCCCCTGATAGCTGATCGTTTCACCAAAGCTGAATAGTTTGCCTCCTTCAGCAAGGCGGAATTGATCGTTGCTCTGTATATATATCTTCAGGGAAAATGGCCTTGTATCATTGGAAGCCTCAATAAACTCGATATTGAAAGGAGATTTGCCGTAAACATTCATGTCTTTTACCCTTCCTTCCGCTAAGTAGCTGAACTGTAGATTGAGTTTATCTACTACTCTCGCCATCAGGGGGCGAGACCGGAGTATTTCAATTTCATTCTGCAGATTCTGAGGGCGGTTACCTCCAGAAAGAATGTCTTCCACACGGTCGTCGGACCCTGGGGAAGGCTTATCGTTTTTGATAAGCATGGTACCTGCAGCACTATAGATATTAGTGGAATAACGTAAATAGATAAATGCTCCCAACAATGCCAGCGCAATAGATAAGATAAATACCGGCAGAAACCGGATATACTTATAAAAAATATCCCTCATGCTCAAGTTCAGCAGCTCTTGCTTGTTATTGGTAACTAACTTCTGCTCCTCCATTGATGTGTATTAAATTTATCAGAATACCAATTATTGAAAAAGGCGTACCACTACTGCAATAGCGGTTATCACACTGATAACAAAGCCTGCCTGGCGCAAGGTAACATCCTGATCAGCTTTTTTGGCTTTGCTTTTTGCCGGCTCTACCAGCACTACATCGTTCTGCACAAGATTATAATAAGGAGAATCGAAAAGCTTTTTGTCAGACAGATCAATCGTTCCCGTTTCCCTTTGACCGTTCACTTCCCTGATCACTTTAATCTTATCCTTCATACCATATATATCAATATCGCCGGCCAGTCCAAGCGCTTCCAGGATAGTCATCCGTTCGCCCGGGAAACTGATCATACCGGGTTTTTTAACTTCACCCAGCACAGTGATCTTCAGGTTTTGAAATCTCACTATCACAGAAGGATTGGTGAGTACAGAATCCTTTTCATTGATTTTTCTTTTGATCAGCTCAGCCAGTTCACTTTTTGTTAATCCTTCAACATGCAACACACCAACTCTTGGATATTCAATATTGCCGGTATTGTCTACCAGGTAGCCGGGTGATGCAGCAGAAGAAGCATTGCCTGTACTTCCCGGTAATGTTGCTGATGATGAGGAAGCCACTGGCAGGTTATACAAAGCATCGGAGATCTCCGGTTTGGTACTTGCGCTGTATACCTGTATGGAAAGCAGATCATTTTTCTGAATCAGCAGATCGGGTGTCTTAACGGCCTGTTTGCCGCTGGTATCCGAGTAATTCTGTAAGTAAGCCGGTAGCTTTTGCTGAGTGCCGCAGGATATAAAATAAAATGAAACCAGCAAAGGCAACAATGAGCGGATAAGTTTCATGAATCTTCTTTAATAAAATAAGAGGTTAATAAATCTGAACTTATGTTTAAGGCCGAAGTCAATTTTGATTTAT
>CBHEUU010000266.1:0-6735 GCA_965990355.1 uncultured Chitinophagaceae bacterium | reverse complement strand
TCCCAACCTGCACTATGGGCTGGCGGTGAAAGGAGTGACTACCGGTAGAGCCGCCGGCCTGATTGATACCCGCCACTTCATTAAACTGATAGATGGCATTGGCTTGCTGCAAGGTTCTTCTTCCTGGAAAGATGCTGATCAGCAGGGAATGAAAAAATGGTTCAGCGATTTTCTGCACTGGATGCAAACCAGCAAAATTGGAAAAGATGAAATGAAAGCCGCCAATAATCATGGCGCCTGGTATGATGCACAACGCGTATCTATAGCCATGTTTATCGACAGCGTTGACCTGGCAAAGAAGATCGTAGAAAATGCACAAGCGCGGCTTGACAAACAAATGGATGACGCAGGAAAATTCCCTCTTGAAATGGAAAGAACGATTTCCCTGCATTATACCTCTTTTGTAATGGAAGCTTTTTTCATTATTGCAGATGTATCGGAAAAGCTGGGTATCGATATGTGGAACTATACAAGCCCTTCCGGTAAATCATTAAAGAAAGCCTTCGATGCATTGCAACCTTATTTCTCCGGTGCAAAACAATGGGAAGGCCAGCAGATCAAACCCTTTGAATACGATGAAGCGTATACTTTGCTGATTGAAGGCGCAGAAAAACTGGGATGTAAGATCTGCCGGCAGGATGTAAAGAACCTGGCTGGCGATAAAGCTTCGAAACTTCGCCTGAATCTTTTATACTGACTCAACACTCAACGATTTGTAAATATTTAAACTGCTATTATGAAATCTCGATGCCTGCTGTTCATGCTGCTACTGCTTGGCAGCTTTGCTTATGGACAAAATAAAATAGTCACCGGGAAAGTGACCAATAAAGAGACCGGTGCACCATTGGCCGGGGTGAATATCCTGGCTGATAAACAAAAAGGTGGTGTGACCACGAAAGAAGATGGAACATATTCCATTTCAGTTCCTGCGGGTTCATCCACACTTATTTTTTCCTATGTGGGATTTACTTCGCAAACAATGCTGATAGAAAGCAAAACGACGATAGATGTGATCATGACTGCTGCTCCCACTGATCTGAATGAAGTGGTAGTGATCGGTTATGGTACACAAAAGAAATCACATCTTACCGGGGCCATATCGAAATTCAAAAACGAGAACCTGGATGAAACACCAGCTTCCCGTCTTGATCAGGCTTTGCAGGGTAAGATAGCCGGTGTGCAGATCCAGAATGTGAGTTCAGAAGCTGGCGCAGACCCCAAAGTGCTGGTTCGTGGACTGAGTTCCATCAATGCAGGATCGAGCCCGCTGGTAGTAGTGGATGGTCACCCTGTACCAGATGGCCTTTCTTTTGTGAATATGGCTGATGTGGAATCAGTGGAAGTATTAAAGGATGCAGCTTCTGCTGCTATCTATGGATCAAGAGGTGCTAATGGTGTAGTACTTATCACGACTAAAAGTGGTAAATCAGACCGGCCCAAATACAATATCAAATTTTCAACAGGTGCCAAAACGCAGTATAAGCTTTATCCAATGATGACCACTACTGAATATACTAACCTGCTTTTTTATGAAGCATCGTTAAAGGCACAGGACCCCAGCATTACTCCTCCAACAGGCAGTGCTATTATTGCCAATAATGAAAGGGCGGCTTACCTGGTGGAACAGCAATTAATGGGCGGGCAGGGTACCGATTGGCAGAGAGAAGCATTGCGGGATGCTAACGTTAAAAATCTTCAGCTGAATGTATCCGGTGGCTCTAAAACACTCCGGTATTTTCTTTCTGCAGGATACCAGGATGACCAGGGTATGATGTACCACAGCGAATATGAACGTTTTAATGTCCGGGCAAAACTGGATGCACAATTGAGCAAAAAGCTGAAGCTTTCATTCAATGTTAACCCATCTTATATCAAGAGAGAACGTCCTTCTGTTAATTTTATTGATTTTGTACGCTTTCAGTCTTTCCTGCCTGTGTACCATACTGAAGCCACAGCATCTTTCGTGAACCAGGCAACGGCATGGGCTAATATCAGGCCAGGTGATTTTGCGCAGGCCCGTCATTTCAATGGAAGGGTGTATAGCGGTATGATGCCTGATGGTACCATGTGGGTGAATACAAGTCCATTGGACCCTTTTAATACGGCTAACAATACGCCAAAATCCGTTATGGAAACGCGGACGATCACAAATAATAACTACCGTGTACTGAGTTCCGCTGATCTTACCTATAATATTCTGCCAGGGCTCGATTTTAAAACAATGGGCAGTGTGTATTTCAGTTATTACAATGGGCTTGACTTTGCAAAAAGAAGCTCCAACCGGGATGGGGATGTTAATAAAGGAGTTTACAATGACAGCTCCAATGTTGATCTGCTTTCTGAAAACACATTGACATATATTAAAGAATTTGGAGATCATTCATTCAATGTGCTGGCAGGGTTCACTGCACAAAAATCAATAATACGGAGTGAACAGATAACAGGACTCGACTATCCCAGTGATGATATCACCACGCTGAGTACAGCACTGCAGATAGATCAGTCGAAAGATGCAACTTATAACAACAGGAACAGGACAGGTCTTCTTTCCTATCTCACACGTGTTATGTATAGTTATAAAAACAAATTCTTGTTTTCGGGAAGCCTTCGTTGGGATGGAAGTTCATTTTTTGCAGATGGTCACAAATGGAGTTCTTTCCCTGCAGCATCTGTTGGCTGGGTAGCTTCTGAAGAAGAATTTCTGCAGAAAATTGATTGGCTCAGCACTATGAAGTTAAGGGCCAGCTATGGCGTTACAGGTAATAACCGGATACTCGGAAATTATTTCCCTTATCTCGATCTGCTGTACTCTGCTAATTACCCTTTCGGGTCCGGTACGGGTTCTGTTAATACCGGTTTACTTCCTTCAAGAGCCGTTCTTGGTAATCCCTCGCTTACATGGGAGAGGACTTATCAATATGACGCAGGTTTGGACCTGGCTTTTCTGAATAATAGATTCAGCCTTTCTATTGATGTATATCAGTCAAAGACCGACCGCCTTTTATTACAGCAGGCAGCAATGGGCTTTGTAGGTGTTCCGCTCACCTGGAATAATATCGGAAGCTTACGAAACAGGGGGATAGAATTGGAACTTACTTCCAATAATATCCGTACGCGCGATTTCAAATGGACCACCACAGCCAATTTTGCACACAATAAGAATAAGGTATTGGCACTGGGAGATGAAGCTTATCAATTGAATCAAGGGGAGCGCACAGAGATCTATATGAACAGAGTGGGAGATCCACTGATCCAGTTCTTCGGATACAAAACGGATGGTGTATGGCTTTCGCAGGCCCAGATAGATGAAGCAAAGGCAAAAGGACTGAAAAGTTCTTTAAGCAATGTATTTGTTCCCGGCGGTCTTAAACTGGTAGACACCGACGGCGATAATGATATTGATGCAGACGACCGGGTTGTGACGGGAAATCCTTATCCGAGTTTTACCTGGGGAATGAATAATACTTTAAGCTATAAAGCTTTTGACCTCAGCTTTATGTTCCAGGGTGTACAGGGAAGCGAACTAGTGAATGGTGATCCCAACTACAATGAAACGAAGCGTTACAATAAGAATTATAATAAGAACCGCTGGTTAAGCCCCATGTTCCCTGGTGATGGCAAAACGCCTTACTCAACGGTTGGTTTTAACTGGATGTTGACTGATTATGTAGTGGAAGATGCTTCCTACTATGCGCTGAGAGAAGTGATATTTGGGTATACACTTCCTGCCAAAGTATCGAAGCTGGCACATATTAGTTCAGCAAGATTTTATTTTTCTGCACAAAACCTGTTCTTTCATTCAGCATCAGGATACAGAGGTATCAATCCGGAAGCACGATTTTCCACCGGCCCTTATGCCACTCCATTGGTGGATGGCTATCAGCGTGGTAGCTTCCCTATGCCAAAGACCTACATGTTTGGAATTGATATAACCTTCTAACCCTTCAATTTTTTTATTATGAAACGTCTACATATTTTAATACTGATCGGTGTTCTGGGTTTATTCAGTTGCAAAAAAGTGATTGATGTTTATCCCGAATCCAATCCCAATACTGCTACCTATTACTCCAATGTCGCAGAAGTAAAGATCGCTTTGACCGGTTGTTATAATGGCATGCAGAGCCCGCTTTTCTATGAATGGCAGATGACGGAACTCAGGACCGACAATTCAAAGCAAGGACAACCGGGAAGCACTGCATCCACTAACCGCGACCTGAGTGATCTGGACATGTTCACACCGAGTACTTCACACCAGGCTATTTATAATTACTGGCTGGCTACTTATAATAATATCCGCAACGCCAATATTGTGTTGCAAAAATTGGGTGTGGTATATGATGCCGGAACTGGTAATATCAATTTTGAAGATATTGATATCGCGATTACTGATGCCGACAGGAAGCAATTGGCCGGTGAAGCATTGTTTATCCGTGCATATCATTATTTCAACCTGGTAAGATTATTTGGCGGTGTATTCCTGGTTGATAAACCGCTTTTGCCAGACCAGGCTAAGACTATGAACAGGGTAAGTGTAGAAGAGATATACAAGTTGATTGAAGCAGATCTGAAAACAGCAGCAGCGTCCATGAACACGTTGAAATATTCTGAAATCGCGGCTGTGGACCTGGGGCGTGCTACAAGCTGGGCTGCAAAAGGACTGCTGGCGAAAGCTTATCTCACACAAAATAAAAAAGCAGATGCCATTCCCTTGTTGCAGGATGTGATGACCAATAGTGGTTATTCACTCCGCCCCGCCTATGCAGATGTGTTTGCCATAGACAAGGAAATGAATTCCGAAATATTGTTTACCGTGAGGTATAAAGCCGGCGGTTTAGGATTGGGATCTCCTTTTGCTAACACGTTCGCTCCATTGGGAACAGGTTCACAGGTGATCAATGGAGATGGTGATGGATTGAACTATCCCACAGCCGACCTGGATACAGCCACTAACGGTGATGCCCGCAAACCCACTCTTATCGGTGTATTTGGAACAGGCTCCGCTACAAAATTTTATGTAAAAAAATTCTTCTCCCAGGTTACTTTGGTGGATGATGCGGAGAATGATTTTCCGGTACTGCGCTTTGCTGATATTTTATTGATGCTGGCAGAAGCACAGGGATTCACATCAGCAAGCGTTGATCTTATCAATAGCGTAAGACCACGGGCTGGTTTGCCGATTTATACTGCTATAGAAATAAACTCAGTAGCCAGTTTTGAAAAAGCTTTGTCCAATGAACGCCGCATTGAGTTTGCTTTCGAGAACCAACGATTCTTTGATCTGCAGCGTTTCAATAAAACAATGACCACGATAACTTTTGAGCAAACAATGAAGGACCATTTTACGGATGAGTATTATATGCACTACCGCCTGTATGTGGCGCCGGCGCCCACTTTGCAGGAATTAAAGGACAATACAACTGCTGATCACATGCTGCTGCCAATACCACAGCGTGAAATTGATACAAACACACAACTGGAGATACCGCAGAACCCGGGATATTAAAAGATCACTTTAAATAAACTATAATGAAAAGAATTAAATTCCGTACTACTATCGTAATGCTTCTTATTGCGGGTAGCTTATCCGGACAGAATGCAGCCGATATCATTGCCTATAAGGCGGTAGAATATCCGGATGGATACAAAGCCCAATTGGATGTAGTGTACACCAAAGTAAAGGACTGGGAAGGCCGTATAGATCTTTACCTGCCTCCAGCAAAGAATGGCCCCTCACCAGTGATCATTAACATACATGGCGGCGGATGGAATCATGGAGTGAAAGAATCGCAAACCGGGTTTAATACTTTTTTTAAAATGGGTTTTGCTGTAGCCAATATGGAATATCGTCTTACGGGACAGGCAAAAGCACCTGCAGCCGTGGAGGATACCCGTTGTGCATTGATCTATCTTATCAAAAATGCAAAAGCATTGAATATAGATGTCAACAAGATCGTGATCATGGGTGGTAGTGCAGGTGGCCACCTGGCTCTGATGGGCGGCCTGCTGGGAAATGATCACCGGTTTGATGGTAATTGCCCCGGTGTGGAGAATATCAAAGTGGCTGCAATCATCGATAAATATGGCATCACTGATGTATGGGATTGGGGATATGGTAAGAATGTTACCAGCAAATCAGCCGGTGCGTGGTTGGGTAGCAAAGCAACCGATCAGGAGTTTGCCAGGTCTGTTTCGCCTATCTATTATGTGAATAAAAACAGTCCGCCCACTTTTATTGTTCATGGTGATGCAGACCCTACGGTGCCCTATCAGCAGTCGGTTGACCTGCATAAAAAGTTCCTGGAAGCAGGCGTGAAAACCGAGTTCATGACGGTAAAAGGCGGCCTGCATGGAAAATTCAGTAAAGAGCAGAATTCGGAGTTGAACAAAGCTATTGTAGCATTTTTAAAAGAATTGAATATAGGTAAATAGGCTTTCTGATTTATGGTAGTCAGGGGCGGCCGGATCTGGCTGCCCCTTTCCATTTCTGCGATTCGGGAAGATTGTTTTACTTTTAGGGTTTCCTGAAGCACCGGAGGGACGCCGTATTGCTTCGCCCGCACCATATAAAGGCGTGGTAAAGGATAATGAGAAGATAAATCAACAAGAATGGGAAAGACTTTGGGGTTGGGCCGTTCGTTTACGGCCAACATTTACATAGCCCTTTTATACAGGCTGGCAATTATCATTTTTCTTTTTCTTATAAGCCGGTTCATTTTTTTTGGGTTGAACACGAGT
>CBHEUU010000265.1:0-6745 GCA_965990355.1 uncultured Chitinophagaceae bacterium | reverse complement strand
CTTTTACGCTGATCATTTATTGTTCTGATTTTTGGAGCCGCAAAGGTACATCAAAAAAACGCAGTGTGGCAGCGCATCTCATAGAAAAAATCCCGCCAGGACAAGCCGGACGGGATGGGTGTATAGCAAGTTGGTTGGTAAAACGTTAGTAGATCATCACCTTGCCTTCTGTGATCTTTTTGCCGGAGCCATCTCCTATCACCACGTAATAAACACCTTTGGCACTGCCTCTCAGGTTGATATCGTGGAGCGTATATGGCCCGTTCACATTCAGCTGGGCATTGTATACCCGCTGGCCCCTGGTGTCATAAACGGCCAGGGTTTGCTTACCGGCAGCTCCGCTGGCATTATAATAAGACACCGTAAAGCGGCCATCATTCGGTGTCGGGAAAATGAACAGGTTGGTGCTGGCTGTGGTACCAATGGTCAGCACATTTGATTCATTGTTACATCCGGTGGTGGGGTTAACGATCTGCACTTTATAATCGCCTACCTCAACAGAATCCACGAGATAATTGGTGCCTGTTATGCCTGGCAATAACTGATCATTTTTTGTCCAGGTAATATTGAAGCCGGTCGGTGCAGGATTGATCACCGCCGATATGGTTGTGCTTTGACCCGGCAGTATGTTGATGAATGGAGAAGCCGTGAGACCAACAGTAGGTCTTGCATTCACCGTCAGTACCGCCTGATCACTGGTATTGGTTGGGACCGGCGTTGTACAAGTGGCATTGGATAACAATGCCCTGTAAATGTTATTGTTCATTCCTGAGTTAACATTGCTGATGCTCAGGGTTGCTGTAGTTGCTCCGCTGTATTCTCCGCCATTGGTGATAGCTGTATAGGACGTGCCGCCATTTGTACTTACCTGCCACTGATAAATGATCGGTACGGAACTGGTGCCGGCAACAGTAAAGCTGACGTTACCGGTTTCGCAGATAGTGATATCATCGGCATCATCTGTGACTACCACGGGACTGATCACAGTAAGAATGGCACCGGCTGATGTAGCTACTGGTGCGCAGGTACCGCTGATCACCACACGGTAGCGGTTATTATTCATAGCCGTTGTGATAGCTCCAATGGTATAGCTTGCTGTATTGTTCACACCTGGTGCTGCGCTATAGTTGGCACCTCCATCGGTGCTCACCTGCCATTGGTAAACAAGGGAAGTGCCGGTAGCTGCTACAGTAAAGGTAACCGGGCTGTTCTCACATAAGGTTGCGCTTTGGGGAGCTGTGGTGATAGCTGGTGCGGTTTGAACAGTAAGCGTTGCAGCGTTCGAAGTGGTAACACCGCACTGACCTGTTACCAATACACGGTATTGATAGCTGTTGAGCGCAGTAGTAACTCCGGAAACTGAATAGCTTGCAGCCGTTCCGCCTGTGGCAACATTGGTAAAGGTGGAACCACCATTGGAACTCACCTGCCATTGATAAGCCAGTGCGTTGGTAGCAACAACAGAGAACGTAGCTGCTGATGTTGCACAGGCTGCTGTCGATTGAGGTTGTGTTGTAATAGCAGGCCCTGTTCCTGGTTGCACTGTGTAAGTAAGTATTCTTGTATTGGTAATAGAACCTGATACACCGGTAATAGTGATGTTATACGATCCCGTTGCTAATGTATGTGTATTGTTCAACGTAACAACGGTGTTATTACCAGGTGTTACAGGGTTGGCACTGAAAGAAACAGTTGTTCCCGCAGGCATGCCGCTTGCTGATAAATTAACCGGTGTTGTATATCCCATTATGGAATTTACGCCCAATGTAATGCTTGCCGTGGTTTGCGTTGCGCAGGTAATGGATGCCGCCGCGGGATTATTAAAGGAGAAGCTTGGTGTTGAAGGAACAAGTGAAAAGTTAACATTGGATATATCGAAAAATATATTTCCTACTGCTTCCACTTTAATACGTGCAGTGCTTGAAGTAATTGAAGGAATATGCACTACTTCAGTTCCATCGTTTGGTGTGCTTGCTGCAAGTACAATAGGGAAAGTGAGACCTCCATCTGTTGACAGGGAGATCTTCACATTAGTACAGCTTACCGGTGCGAGATCTGATCCATTCACCAGCCAGGTGACAGTCTGATCAAAATCAGAGAACCAGGAAACATTGGTATTAGGTGACTGAACGGCGAAAGGACCTGCGGTGCCTGATACTGTTACAATCATGTCATCATCTTTTGTATTGCCGCCTCCTGCATGGTTATCCCTCACGGTCAGCCTGAAATTCAGCGTTCTTGCTACAGCAGGAAGCCGTTCCCAGGTATTGCCGTTTGTTCCATCAAGAATGGAAGAAAGAATAGGGAAAACTCTTGTTGGTGAAGCGCTGTATGGTCTTGAACGGAACAGAGGGCCTGAGCCGCTATTCACATTGGGGAATGTAGTGGCTGAAGTTCCTGTATTGAATTGCTCCCAGGTATAGCTTAATATATCTGCTGCATCAGCGTCTGTACCAATAGCTGTTAAAGCAAAAGGTGTTGATTTGGGAATAGTGTAATTGCTTCCTGCATCAGCTGTTGGAGTGGCATTGCCGGTGGTGGTAACTACTGCGCAACCGCCGCCTGTGGCCCCTTTTATATAATCCGTTACCTGCTGAATGCTGTAAGCGTGAAAATAGTCGTCTGAATGTTCCTGCACATCAGTATTCCCGGTAATGCCTGCATAACCCATGATAGTCGTGCCACTGCCTGGTTCCATTTGCGCACCGGTGCCACTTTCATTGCTCCAGGTAAAAGTATGATTACCGCCAAACTGGTGTCCCATTTCATGTGTGGAATAGTCCACCACGAACGGATCGCCTTCAGGCGTAACATGCGCGGTAAAAGCACTGCCTTTCATTCCTGTTTTGCAAACACAGGCGATACATCCCGCATCACCATTATTGCCACCCGCACTTGATACTTTACGAACAAGGTGCCCTATATCATAATTGGCATTACCGATCACGTTATCGATCGTCGCCTGGGTCATATCATTCCATTCATTGGTCCAGGGATCAGTAGATGGATTAAGATAAATGATCAGGTCATTAGTAGCAACCAGGTTCATATGAATACCAAAATCACGTTCATAAATCCCATTGGTCCTTACCATCAATGTTGCCATAGCTGCCAGTACTTTTGTTTTTCTTGCTGCATCATTCAACTCTGTTCCATCGAGGAAATATTGGGCATATTCGCCATTGCAGGCAAGTGCGAGACGATAAGTGCGAAGTTTGCCATCATCTGCGCCACGTCCCGTTTCTGCAGGTGGTGCTGGTGCGTCAAGTGTAACATTCTCTGCCGACTCTTTAGTAAGACAATGAAATTCTCCTTTATAGTTGACAATATCTTTCCGTGAAAACACCACATAGTATTTCCCATCCCGGTCAACCGGGTCGATATACATTGTTTTCCTTTCGGCAGAAAGCACCATTGCATGAAAACCACGGAGAGAAAAATCGAAATGAATGGTTGCTGAAGGATCATCAATTCCCTGTCCTACATAAGTTTTTATACCTGGGTATTTAGCGGCCAATGCAGGTTCCATTACCGGAGACTCTACAGCTCTGAACCGCTCTGGTTTGCCATCGGAATTGGGAATGGTGAGAATAAAGGAAGACCGTGATGCGGGAATAGCACTGCGTAAAGGAGCCTGCTTAAGGCTTGTTTGCATCGAAGATTCATCCAGTTGGAATATCTTATAGGCCTCGGGCTTATACCGGCCTCCTGCAAAAAGATTTTTTTGAATAGACCCCTCACTCACTTCTTTCCAACCGCTTTGCGCAAACACTGTAAACGAAAAACATAGAATTCCCACAAGCAGCCATGCATTCAGGTAGATTTTCCTCATATAAGTCAGAAATTGTTTTAAGGTTTATGTGAACTAAAAATATTGATATTTCGCTGTCTGCGCAAAAAAGAAAATCCCGCTCCTTTGCAGAAGCGGGACCTCATATTAACAGTATTCGTTATCCTTACAAGGGATGGATTAATAACCCATTCCGCCCATGTCAGGAGCTCCGTGTGAATGAGGAGCTTCTTCCTTTTTGGGTTTGTCGGCGATCACGCATTCAGTGGTCAGCAGCATACCAGCGATGGAAGCTGCATTTTCCAGTGCGATGCGGGTAACCTTGGTAGGATCAATTACACCAGCTTTCAGCAGGTTTTCATATTGCTCTATGCGGGCATTGAAACCAAAATCAGCTTTTCCTTCTTTCACTTTTTGCACCACGATGGAACCTTCGATACCTGCATTGGCCACGATCTGGCGCAGCGGCTCTTCCAGGGCTCTCCTTACGATAGCCATACCGGTTTGCTCATCTTCTATCTGACCTCTTACTTTAGCTTCCAGGGCTTCGATAGCGCGGATATAAGCTACGCCACCACCAGGAACGATACCTTCTTCTACTGCAGCGCGAGTTGCATGCAGGGCATCGTCCACACGGTCTTTCTTTTCTTTCATTTCCACTTCTGTAGCAGCACCTACATAGAGTACAGCCACACCACCTGCCAGTTTAGCCAGGCGTTCCTGCAGTTTTTCCTTATCATAGTCAGAAGTAGTTTTTTCTACCTGAGCTTTGATCTGGTTAACACGTGCAGTGATATCAGCTTTTTTGCCTTTGCCACCTACGATGATGGTATTGTCTTTATCAATGGTAACTGAAGAAGCCTGTCCCAGTGAGCTGAGGTCAGCGCCTTCCAGTTTATGACCCAGTTCTTCACTGATCACTGTTCCTGCAGTGAGGATAGCGATATCAGTCAGCATTTCCTTGCGGCGGTCACCGAAGCCAGGAGCTTTTACTGCAGCTACTTTGATAGTACCGCGGAGTTTGTTCAATACCAGTGTTGCCAGTGCTTCACCTTCCAGGTCTTCTGAAATGATCAGGAGAGGACGGCCGCTTTGTGCAACTTTTTCCAGTATGTGAAGGATATCTTTCATGGCAGATATCTTCTTGTCATAGATCAGGATGTAAGGGTTTTGCAGTTCCACTTCCATTTTTTCGCTGTTGGTAACGAAATAAGCGGAGAGATAACCACGGTCAAACTGCATACCTTCTACTACGTCTACAGTTGTGTCTGTACCTTTTGCTTCTTCTACAGTGATCACACCTTCTTTACCTACTTTGCCAAAAGCTTCAGCAATCAGCTTACCGATTGTTTCATCATTGTTGGCAGAGATAGTAGCAACCTGCTGGATCTTTTTGCTGTCACTTCCTACAGCCTGGCTTTGGCTGCGGAGATTTTCAACGATCAGGCTTACAGCTTTGTCGATACCTCTTTTCAGGTCCATTGGGTTGGAACCTGCAGCTACCATTTTCAGGCCTTCGCTGATGATTGATTGTGCAAGTACGGTGGCAGTGGTAGTACCATCACCTGCGATATCTGCAGTTTTGGAAGCTACTTCTTTCACCATTTGTGCGCCCATGTTCTCAATGGGATCTTCCAGTTCAATTTCTTTGGCTACAGTAACACCGTCTTTAGTGATACCGGGTGCTCCGAATTTTTTCTCGATCACTACGTTACGTCCTTTTGGACCGAGGGTTACTTTTACGGCGTTGGCCAACACATCAACACCTTTTTTCATTTTATTTCTTGCTTCAATATCGAAGAAGAGTTGCTTTGCCATGTTATGTTATTTTGAATGTTTGTTTAGAATTTTACAATGGCCTGCAGAGTGCGGCCACTAAAAATGCAGTATGACTTTCCGGGCTTAAACGATTGCCAGGATGTCTGATTCTCTCATGATCAGGTATTCTTCACCTTCAACCTGGATCTCAGTGCCGGCATATTTACCATAAAGAACGGTATCGCCGGTTTTAACGGTAACAGGCTCGTCTTTTTTACCAGGGCCTGCAGCAACACCTACACCGCGCTGGGGTTTTTCTTTAGCCGTATCAGGGATGATGATACCGCCGGCAGTTTTTTCTTCAGCAGCTGCCGCTTTCACAATTACCCGGTCATGCAGGGGGGTAATGTTTACTTTCATAGCCATAATTGTATTGATTTTTGATTGATTTGATAGTTTATCAAACTTTAAAAATGGATGGCAAAGGTACACGAATAATATGCCATTCGACTTAAACCGGTCATTTTTTCATTTCCGGGGAGCGGGCCTGACAGGAAAACGCCGCTTTCTGAAGAAGTTTAAGACAAATTTTCACAGGATCCGTTGAACCGGCCGGCCGCGTTGAGAATTGAAAATTGAATATTGATTATTGAATATTTCCTGGTCTCTGGTATAAAATGTTCAATATTCAACACTCAATTCTCAATGCCCAGAACTCTTTTAAGTCTTTTTACTTACTGCGTCGGCCACGATCGTTTCCAGCTCATTGATATCAAACGGTTTTTGCAGGCTGTAATCCGCACCCGCCTCAGCCGCCAGTTCGTCCACATTATTATTGGCCGTAAAAAAGATGACGGGGATATGGCGGTATTCATGGGAATCCTTAATAAGGCGGGTGGCTTTTACCCCTCCGATATCGGGGATCCAATTGTCCATCAGGATGACATCAGGCTTATGGGTAGCTATATCACGAATGATCTCTGTGCATTTGTCGCGTATAACCACCTCAAAATTCCTGGCGGTGAGTATGAGTGAGCAAACTTCAAGCAAATCTGTGTCGTCGTCGTAAATAATTACTTTCCGGGTCATTGATTAAAAACTGTTGCAGGAATAAAAATATACTATTTTCATCAACATACATTTTTGGATTATCCGGTAATATATTTAATCATAAAAACACATTAGCAGCAGGTTAAC
>CBHEUU010000264.1:0-6758 GCA_965990355.1 uncultured Chitinophagaceae bacterium | reverse complement strand
ACAGCAGCCATACGTCCGAAAAGATCATGGTACTCTTTTCCGTCAATATAGGTTTCTTCAAGACCGGTGATACGTGAAGGCACCCAGAAATGAGAAATGTGCATGATCAGGAACAAAAGGATCAGGGTACCCAGCAAGCCCATTGATTTTTTATACCAGGCAGAACCTTTACTGCCAATTTTTACCGCATAACCCTTTTTTCTGTTGGCGCGGTTCTGGAATTCAAGCACCAGGCCCTGGATAATGTGAAGAAGGAAGCCGGCAAATAATCCGATCTCAAGAACACGGGGTACTACGTTCTGACCCATAAAATGGGCGGCTTTGTTGAACATTACGCCATCGTCCATTGCCCATATACAGGCATTCAGACCAACGTGAACCACTAAAAATGCAATAAGAAATAAACCGGACAAACTCATAATGAGTTTCTTGCCGACAGAAGATGTGAAGAAATCAGACCATTTCATCAGTATATCCTTTTATTTAATCCGTCGCTGATGGGTCTATCGCTATCAAAACATACCTGTTTTTACTTCAGGATACTGGATGTTTTGATAAGGGCGACTCATACGCAAACAAAGGGATGGTGATTAAATTTTTGCAAATTTAGTATCGGATGACGAAAGAATGACAAAAACTTTTGCAAAGGTGGAAATACGGCGTGATTTTTCTTTGATTTTCCTTATATGGCAACGTTTCCGTAAAAATATTCAGTCCAATCGCGACAACTGCTCTGCATCAATTTTTTTGAATAAATGAAAGGGCCTGTAAACGCGCCAGTTTTCCAGTTCCTGCAATTCAATATACCGGTTCAGCTTTGCTTTCCGGAAATCATACTGCGTTTGTTCCGGCATATTGAGGCAAACCACCCAGCCATTTTCATCCGTCACTTCTTCATATAATTCTTCATAATATTCTGGGTCGCTGCTGTGGAAATTCAATACATTTTCGGCAATGAGAATGAATTTATATATTCCTTCATACATAAATTTCTCCAGCACGTCCCTTTTCAGGGCCATCATATCATTCTCGATCGCGTCATTCCACTCTCCTAGCAGTTCAATCACCGCATACTTCTCTTCATAATCGGCCATCAGCACTTTGAGGTAAAGCGTACGGCTGCCAAATTCATCCCATTGAGGATGGATATAATAATTGTAAACCGTTTGAGAAAATTCAAACTCAGAATAAGCCCGTCCATAGAATGGGGATCTCACATCTTCTTCGCTTACATAGATGTGGCGCCAATTATAGAATGGTTCAATATCATGCATATACCTGCGGAGAAAAGGTTTTCTTGCCGCAAAGATAAGATCATGATTTTAATATTGACCGGAGATGGTTATAATCCGGTTTCATAAAAAGACTTTTCTTTTTTTCTTTCATTAATGATTGTAAAGACGCCGGCATATTTACAGGTTTTCCGGTAGCTTGTTCTACTGCAGCAGGGAATTTTACGGGATGCGCTGTCTCCAGGAAATAGCCACGCTGTTCAGGATGCCCGGCTAGATATTGCTGAAGAGCAAGAAAACCGACTGCACCATGCGGGTCTGCGATATAATTGAATTGTTTATATACGTTGCTGATGGTATCAACCGTTTCAGCATCGGAGATCCGATAAGAAGATAGTTTTGCTTTCAGCTCAGGAAACTGATGATGGAATATTTCCAGTATGCGGACGAAATTGCTGGGATTGCCTACATCCATTGCATTGCTCAAAGTGGATACGGCAGGCCGGGGCTGATATTGCCCTGTTTGCAGATACTCCGTTACGATATCGTTGGCATTGCAGGCTGCTATAAAATGAGCCGCAGGCAATCCTGAAGCATTGGCTAAAATACCAGCACAGATATTCCCGAAGTTTCCACTGGGAACGGATATCACCGGCGGATTATTTTTATCCTTCCATTGCTTCCAGGCAAGAAAATAATAGAACTGCTGTGGCAACCATCTTGCTACATTAATTGAATTGGCAGAAGTCAGGAATAACTGGCTGCGCAAATCCTGATCGGCAAAAGCCTGTTTTACCAATTGCTGGCAATCATCAAAACTTCCATCTACTTCCAGTGCTTTGATATTGCGGCCCAGTGAGGTCAGTTGTTTTTCCTGTACAGGGCTCACTTTACCGGAAGGATAAAGGATCACCACCTCCACTCCTTCCACATTCAGGAAGCCATTGGCTACAGCACCGCCTGTATCACCTGAAGTGGCTACCAGCACCGTTACTTTTTTTGATTCACCGGAAAGAAAATAACCGAGGCAGCGGCTCATGAATCTTGCACCCACGTCTTTAAATGCCAGTGTGGGGCCATGAAACAATTCAAGCGATGATATAGTGTCTGTTACTTTTACCAATGGTACCGGGAAGCTCAATGTTTCTTTTACAATGGAAAAAAGTTTTTCATCCGGTATGCTGTCACCAACGTAAGGTTTTATCACGCGGAAAGCGATCTCTTCATCCGGAATGGTATTAATATTATCCAGCAGGTCTTTTTCCACTTGTGGTATACTTTCCGGAAAGTACAATCCTTTATCAGGCGCCTGTCCCTGTATAGTGGCTTCTTTAAAATCAGCCAGGCCGGATTGTTTATTGGTGCTATAGTATTTCAAAGCTAAAGTTTAATGATTAACAATGGTAGCCTCTTCAACGGAGACGCCTTTTTTATTGATCGTTGTTACATAGGTATGGTATGCGATGCCCAATCTTTCATACACTTGTTTCATGGCTGCTTCCACAGCGCGGGCGGTTGTTTCATTTTTGCTGAGCATAAAAATAGAAGGCCCGGAACCGGAAATGCCACCACCAAGTGCGCCTGCTGCTTTGCAACCGGCTTTCACTTCATCAAAGCCGGGAATAAGAATGCTGCGTACAGGCTCAATGATCACATCTTCGAGGGAGCGCCCAATGAGATCGAGATCATTTTTTAATAAACCAGCTACAAGTCCGGCGATATTTCCCCATTGGCGGATGGCATCTTTCAGCAACACCTGTTTCCGCAGTATTTGCCTTGCATCGGAAGTGCGTACTTCTATCTGCGGATGAACAACTGTAACGTGCAGGTCAGGTGATGGAATGGAAATAATATCCAGCGGATGTATGGAGCGGATCAGGCTTACACCTCCAAGTATGCAGGGAGCAATATTATCTGCATGTTTAACTCCGGAAGCGAGTTTTTCGCCGTTCATGGCAAACTGTATCAACTCATCTGTATCGAATATATTTCCCAGTAAATGATTGGCTGCTACAGCCGCCCCTGCTGCACTGGCCGCACTTGATCCAATGCCACTGCCTGGTTTAATATGTTTTTCAATAGTTACTTCAAAGCCGGTATTGCCACCGATCTTTTCCATAATGGAAAGGAATACCACGCCTGCCACATTCTTTTCAGGATCTGTAGGAAGATTAAATTCATCCCTGTTATGAATGATCACCTTTGGCTCATTCAGCAGTGTTACTTCCATAATATCGCATGGCTCATTCAATGCCAGTCCGAGAATATCAAATCCGCAAACCAGATTGGCAACTGTACCCGGAGCGTATACTCTTATTGTGCGCATTTTGTTATTGTCTTTATTAATCTTAACTTATTTACACGCTCTTAAAATATCTGCAAATACACCACTCGCTGTCACTTCCGCTCCTGCTCCTGCTCCTTTCACTACCATTGGCTGCTCGGCATACCGGTCGGTATAGAACAATACGATATTGTCTTTTCCGTACAGATGGTAAAGATTGTGTGCCGGATCTATGTGCTGCAAACCTACAGATGCTTTTCCATTGTTATAAGAAGCTACAAACTTCAGCTTGCAACCTGCCTCGCTGGCCTGGTCATATAAATTCCGGAAATGTTTTTCTTCTTTCGCCATGGCCGCATAAAAATCGCTCACTGACCCCTGCATGCAAGACGCAGGCATAAAGCTGTTGTTGGTGATCTGGTCCATTTCTATTTTTTCTCCTGTTTCCCGTGCGAGTATCATGATCTTGCGCATTACATCGGTACCGCTCAGATCGAGACGGGGATCGGGTTCTGTGTACCCTTCATCCTGCGCCTGTTTTACTACATCGGCAAAAGGACGGCTGCCATCATAATTATTGAACACAAAGTTGAGCGTGCCGCTCAGTACTGCATCAATACGATGCACGCGGTCGCCGCTGCTAAGCAGATCATTTAATGAGCCAATGATCGGAAGGCCTGCACCTACATTGGTTTCAAATAAAAACTGGCAATTGAATTCGCGTGCCAGGTGTTTCAGTTTTTGATAATTTACATAAGCAGAAGAAGCGGCAATTTTATTACAAGCCACTACTGATATGCTTTTCTGCAATAGCTTGTCGTAAATGCCGGCCACTTTATCATTGGCTGTTACATCCACAAAAATGGAATTGCGCAGGTTGCGGGCAATAATGCCTTCCACAAAACTTTCAAGACTGGCTGATTCACCTGCTTCCAACGCTTCTTTCCATTTAGCTGTGTCGATACCTTCTTCACGCAACAGCATTTTGCGGCTGTTGGAAATACCGATCACCCTTACCTGCAATTTCATTTGATTCTGCAGGAACTGCAATTGCTGTTGCAACTGACCCAATAATTTTGCACCCACATTACCGGTACCGGCAATAAAGAGATTGACCTGTTTATAAGTAGTTTCAAAAAACTCTTCATGCAATACGTTGATAGCTTTGCGGACATCCTTGGTGGAAATAACTGCAGAGATATTCTTTTCTGAAGAGCCCTGTGCAATAGCCCGGATATTCACACCATTCCTTCCCATCGCACTGAACATACGGCCGCTGATACCAGGATGGCTCTTCATGTTTTCACCCACCAACGCTACAATAGACAATTCATTTTCGATAGCCAGCGGTTCCACTTTTTGCAAAGTGATCTCATTGGCAAAAGCAGCGTCCACTACCTGTTTGGCAGCAGTAGCGGCACTAGCATCCACCGCCACGCAAATGGAATGTTCCGAAGAACTTTGCGTAATAAGGATCACATTGATCCTTTCATTGCTGAGCGCTTCAAACAAACGCTTGGAAAAACCAGGAATACCGATCATGCCACTGCCTTCAAGACTCAGCAGTGCAATATTGTTGATGCTGGATATGCCCCGTACGATATTGCCATTGCGGGTAGCCACTGATTCAATCAATGTGCCTTCATCCTGCGGAGCAAATGTGTTTTTGATCCAGACCGGTATGGCTTTGCTCATTACCGGTTGAATGGTGGGAGGATAAATTACTTTGGCGCCGAAATGAGATAATTCCATCGCTTCCTGATAAGAAATGTGCGGGATGATGCGTGCATTGGCAGTGAGGCGTGGATCAGCTGTCATCATACCGCTTACATCAGTCCATATTTCCAGGTTGGAAGCATCCAGGCAGGCAGCAAGTATAGCAGCAGTATAATCTGAGCCACCTCTTCCAAGCGTGGTAGTGATCCCTTTTTTATCGGCAGCAATAAAGCCTGGCAGCAGGAATAAATTATGATCAGCTGAAGCAAAGAATTGCCTGATACTTTCAGTAGTAGCAGCAAAATCAACTTCTGCTGCGGTGAAATTGGAATTGGTAACGATCAATTCACGGCTGTCTTTCCATACCACGTCATTGCCCATTGACTGTATAGTGGCAGCAATGATGCGGGAAGAAAGCCATTCACCATAGCTTCCGATACGGTCTTTAGAACGTGGGGTAAGTTCCCTTAATAAAAAAATGCCACTGCAGATATCTTCAATTTCATTGCAGCTTTTCTTTACAAGGCTTAACAACTGGCTTTGCTGCGCAACCGGTATTAATTGTTTTACTGCTTCAAGGTGGCGTTGCTCCACCACTGCCAGTTTTTCTTTGTATGATTCATCGCCGTCTGCTGCCAGCGAAGATGCTGAGAGCAGGAGATCCGTAACACCACCCAGTGCAGATACAATTACTACTGTTTTATCTTTTTTACCTGCAGCAGTCACAATGCTGACTACTTTCCTGATATTTTCTGCATTGGCTACTGAAGTGCCGCCAAACTTTAAAACCTGCATGATCCTTATTTGTATGTTTAAAATGATGTAATGAGATATTCTCTCTGTAGAATTTAAGCTGTAAAGCCCCGGGGGTGATATGGTAAGTACAATCCGCTTTAGCGGATTGTTGTAATAATTGTTGTAGTAATAATAGCCGTAGTTGCAACAGGGGATGTTGCAATCGAAGAAGAAATGATATGGTTATTATTTTCTACCAAAATTGTAGGATAGAGCTGCAATATAGGGAAGAATGCTGAAAGGATAAAAAAATGATGCCGGATCCAGCATCATTTTTTTGTTAAGCGTTTACTGATTCTGTCGCCTTCTTCACGCTCCCGTATTTTACTAACAGTTGTTTTGCTTTTTCATAATCGCTCCAGCTCAATCGTTCCATCAGCATTTTCACGCCGCGGTCGATCAGCTTTTCGTTGGTGAGTTGCATATTCACCATCTTATTGTCCTCTACCCTTCCAAGCTGGATCATGGCAGAAGTGGAGATCATGTTCAATACCAGTTTTTGCGCAGTACCGCTTTTCATGCGTGTGCTGCCGGTTACGAATTCAGGGCCTACCACCACTTCGATCGGGAAATCAGCTGCTGCACTCACTGGTGAATCAGGATTGCAGGATATGCTGCCGGTAACAATGCCTTTTTTCCTGCATTCTTCCAATGCGCCTATTACATACGGCGTGGTGCCACTGGCTGCAATGCCGATCACTACATCTTTATCGGAAACATTGTATGATTGA
>CBHEUU010000263.1:0-6785 GCA_965990355.1 uncultured Chitinophagaceae bacterium | reverse complement strand
TGGATTGCTCAAACTGGTGGCGGACGAACAAAAAGCAGGCGACAGATCCCTGATCGGCTTTTATGTTGGACCTGATGATAAGCAAAGCTCGGTGAATATTGTTCAATTAGGACAGGCAGGGCTTGGCCTGCCGGAAAGGGATTATTATTTCAAATCAGATCCTTCAACAGTTGGCATCCAAAAAGCATATAAAACGGCACTCAGTTCCTACTTTCAACTGATCGGGACTGATGCTGTTACTGCGGAAAAAAATGCCGCACTTATTTATGAAATAGAAAAACAGCTTGCCAGCTCTCACAAAACAAATATTGAGCTCCGGGATGTAAAAGCCAATTACAATAAACTGGCCGTTGCGGATATTTCAAAAAAACAACCGAATCTTAGCTGGCCTGCTTTGCTGGCGGATTATGGTGCGAAGGTGGATTCGGTGAATATGAGTCAGCCTGGTTATTATGATAAACTCAATGCAATGTTGTCTACCGTACCAATCAATGATTGGAAAATATATTTAAAAGCCAGCATGCTTCGCGATTATTCAGGGTTTTTAAGCAAACCTTTTAATGATGTGAATTTCAACTATACCAAGGTACTCACCGGCCAGGCTGTTATGAAGCCGCGTGCGGAAGAAATGACACAGGCAGTTGATCGTTCTCTTGGTCATGCCCTGGCACAGTTGTATGTAAAGAAATATTTTCCTGATGAAGCAAAGAAGCGGATGCGGGTGCTGGTGGATAACCTGAAGAAAGCATTTGAAGCCAGGATCACCAAACTGGATTGGATGAGCGATTCTACCAAGGCAAAAGCTAAAGAGAAGCTGCAGGCGTTTACGGAGAAGATCGGCTATCCCGATAAATGGAGAGACTATTCCAAAGTGGAAGTGAAGCGGGATACTTATTTTGAGAACAGGTTGTCGGCCAACAAAAATGATTATGCATATATGCTGGCAAAGCTTGATCAGCCGGTTGACCGGACAGAATGGTACACAACTCCGCCAACAGTAACCGCCTACAATAACCCTCCATTGAATGAAATTGTTTTTCCTGCGGGAATACTGCAGCCACCTTACTTTGACATGAATGCCGATGATGCACTGAACTATGGCGGCATCGGTATGGTGATCGGCCATGAGATCACGCATTCATTTGATGACCAGGGAGCGCAATATGATAAGGTTGGCAACGTCACGGATTGGTGGACAAAATCTGACTATGAGAAGTTCAAGGCGCGCACACAGCAGGTGGTTGATCAATACAACTCATTTACCGTGCTTGATTCGGTGCATGTGAAAGGCGCATTGACCCTCGGAGAAAATACCGCGGATCTTGCCGGCATTGCCATTGCGTATGATGCCTTTAAAATGACGGAACAGGGAAAAGACACTACGAAACTGGATGGCTTTACACCTGATCAACGGTTCTTCATCTCCATTGCCAGGATCTGGAAGGTTAAAACAACAGACGAGTTCATGCGGATGTATGTGAATACGAATCCACACTCACCGGCTATCTGGCGGGTGAATGGTCCACTGATGAACTTTACGCCGTTTTACAATGCGTTTAATGTGCAGCCGGGAGATAAGATGTATAAGCCGGAAAGCGAACGGGTCAGGGTTTGGTAATTCAACTTCCCGATTGTCTAACCAGCACCTTAGTTTGTCCACCTCAGGATAACGGACAATTTCATAGCCTTTAGGCGTGACTACATTTGTGTTGTCAATCTGATAACAAGATTGACAATAAACAAATCAGGTCATTTTTAAAGATATGGAAATGCAAAACATCCTTAACCGTCGCCGCTTTTTAAGTATAGCCGCCTTTAGTGCAGCTGCCACACAACTGGCAGGTTTGAAAGCATTACAGGCAATGCCAGTTACTGCTGAATCGCAAAATAGTCAGCAATCCCTGTCCGGGTTACGCGTATTCTCCAATATCAAACAGGTAAGAACATCGCTGCTTGATATCGGCTATGCAGAGGAAGGCCCGGCAAATGGACCTGTTGTGCTGCTGCTTCATGGCTGGCCGTATGATATCCACAGCTATGCGGATGTTTCAAAACTGCTGGCAGACCGGGGATTCCGTGTTATCATCCCTCACTTGCGGGGACATGGCACTACAACGTTTCTTTCAGTTCAAACACCAAGGAATGGGCAACAATCAGCAATAGCCGCCGATATCATTGAGTTTATGGATTCACTGAAAATTCAAAGTGCTGTGATCGGTGGTTTCGATTGGGGCGCACGCACCGCAAATATCATTGCGGCATTGTGGCCGGAACGTTGTAGGGCCTTGATATCTGTAAGCGGATATCTTATCGGCAGTCAGCAAAGCAATCAAAAACCATTAGCCCCCAAGGCAGAATTAAGCTGGTGGTATCAGTATTACTTCGCAACAGAGCGCGGCTACAAAGGGTATAAAGAAAACCGGAACGAGTTTGCAAAACTGATATGGCAAACGGCTTCACCACAATGGAAATTTAATGACGCTACATTCAACCGTTCTGCCGCATCGCTGGAAAATCCTGATCAGGCAGAGATCGTTATCAACAACTACCGGTGGAGACTTGGACTGGTTGATGGTGAAAGCAAATACGACGAGTACGAAAAGAAACTGGCAACCTTCCCGGATATTCATGTGCCAACGATCACTATTGAAGGTAATGCCAATGGCGCTCCGCATCCCAATCCCCAGGACTATGCGCACCGGTTCAAAGGCAAATACAGGCATATCACGCTGGAAGGTGGTATAGGTCATAACCCACCCCAGGAAGCACCGGCAGCATTTGCAAATGCGATATTGGAAGCTGTATCCATGGCAAACGGGTAAACAGTTTTACCTGCAGTATCTGCTGTGCAATACAAATCTATAAACATCATAAAACATATCATTTTACAATTAATAATTATTACAATGGAAAATCAATCAATCATCAAATCAGCGAATACTGCTGGAAATGTGATCAACAAAATTCTTTACACAGGAAAAGTACATATAACAGGAGGACGGGAAGGTGCTGCTAAAAGCAGCGATGACCGGCTGAATATAAATCTGTCAACTCCCGGTGGTGCAGGCAACGGAACCAATCCGGAGCAACTTTTTGCTGCAGGATGGTCGGCATGTTTTATTGGGGCTATGCGTATCAATGCATCTGCTTTACAAATTCCCCTTCCGCCTGACACGAGTATTGATGCAGAGGTTGACCTGGCAAGCGGCGATAACGGCTTCTCCTTACAGGCCCGCCTGAATGTCAATTTACCCGGCTTAACGGAAGATCAGGCACGTAAAGTAGTGGAGGCGGCTCATCAGACCTGCCCCTATTCAAAAGCCACCCGCGGAAATATCAATGTAGAGATCAATGTCATTTTGTAGACAATTATTTACTTCTTGCTCTAATCTGTTTAATTTGACCTCTCAAGAATCCCGGCAAGGTATTGCCTTAACAGAAGAATAGTCAAAATGAATGATACAGGAATAAATAAAAAAATAAAGATCGGTCCGGGGATTATATGGGGCAGCTCAATTTTTATCGGTTTATTGTCATCCGTTCCCCAGGTGGCTGCGCTTCAGTTTAACGCAGCAGAGGCAGCCGTAAACGCAGGTATTACTACAACATTTGCCTTGGTGATGTGGTATTTCAACATCTTCATGTTATCAAGGCAACCTGTTGAAAAAAACAAGCAAACTATTTCGTACTCCCGGCTCTTCAAAAGTTTATTGTTTGGTATGGCCGTAATGTTTGCATTGGCCTGGATCCAGCAGCTGATCCTTTCCCACATAAATTTTGGTCCGGTGATGCTGATGGTGGAGGTGCGGGGAATTCTCATCAACCTGGTGTTTTATATGTTCCTTCATCTCGTTCAGCAGAACTATGAGAATCAAACCGTCAATATGGAGCTGGAGAGGATCCGGGGCGATAATCTTGGTGCGCAATATGAACTGCTTAAACAACAGGTCAATCCTCATTTTCTGTTTAATAGCCTGAATACATTAAAAGCAATGGTTGAAACAGGTGATAAAGACAGTATTGATTTCATCATGAAGTTGTCCAATTTTTACAGGTTTACACTGGAAAGCCGTAAGCTGGATCTGATACATGTTCAGGAAGAAATGGAGATCGTAAAAGCCTACCTGTTTCTCCAGACAGCCCGTTTTGAAGGTGGTTTTACTTTTCAAAATGACCTTGACGAGCCAGTATTAAACACACTTATTCCTCCATTTACGCTGCAGTTGCTTGTTGAGAACTGTATAAAGCATAATGTAGTGTCGCTGGATAAGCCACTGGAAATTCGCTTGTTTAACGAGGATGACAAAATTATTATGATTAATAAGATCCGTTTAAAAACAGGCGGGGATAATTCCCTTGGTGTAGGGTTAAAGAATATCCAGTTGAGATATGATCATTTACTTGGACGGCAGATAGAGATCCTGAACGATGGCACATTCTTTCAAATCAAACTTCCTGTAATTTATGAACATAGTCATCATTGAAGACGAGCTTAAGACGGCGAAGTCTTTGGAGAATATGATACTAAGCCTGCGCCCGGGGGCAAAGATAACCGGCCAGTATCAGAGTGTGGAGAAGTCTGTGGAAGCGCTCACCTCTTCACAACCCGATCTTATATTTATGGATATCCAACTGGCCGATGGCCTGTCTTTTGAGATATTCAAATCAGTTAAGATCAATTGTCCTGTAGTTTTCTGCACCGCCTTTGATGAATATTCACTGGAAGCCTTTAAACGAAATGGCGTGGATTATGTGTTGAAGCCATTTTCCAAAGAAGACATTGCAGAAGCTTTCCGGAAAGTAGATGAATTGAAAAACTTTTTCCAGCAACAGGTGGTGCCCGATCTTAGCGATCTTCTTGCAAAGTTGAACACTCCAGCCGGGAAAACGAGCTTCCTTGTTTTCCAGAATCAGAAATATGCTACAGTGCAAACGGCGGATATTGCTTTCTTTTATGTGAAGAATGAAGGCACCTGGATCATGTGTTTTGATAAGCAGAAGTTCGCGATCAATCAATCGCTCGACCAGATCACGGGTTTGGTTTCATCCAGGCAATTCTTCCGTGTTAACAGGCAGTACCTCATCAATTTTAAAGCGATCAAAGAAGTGGAACATCATTTCCTTCGGAAACTGCTTATAAAACTCACTGTAGATACACCGGATGTATTATTGATCAATAAAGAAAAATCACACAGCTTTCTTACCTGGATGGAAGACAGATGACCAGGAAAACACAAACAAATCTAGAAACATGAAATCTTTAAGAATACCTATCATCGTTTTAATCATAGCGCTGACATTAATAGCAGTATCGTTTGTCAATAAAACCGGAGCAACAAAAGTGGACCGTGATCTTGCTGGTGACGGATTTGCTGTTCTCGAACTTTTCACTTCTGAAGGATGTTCCAGTTGCCCTCCTGCCGATGAGTTGCTGGGCCGGATCCAACAGGAGGCGGGGGATAAGCCGGTGTATGTACTGGCTTATCATGTAGACTACTGGAACAGAAATGGCTGGAAAGATATTTTCAGCAATCCTGCTTTTACAGAACGGCAATACAACTACAGCCGCAGGTTTGCAGACCAGGTATATACACCGCAAGTGATCGTGAATGGTAAAACAGAATTTGTGGGATCAGATGCCGTTGCTGCAAATGCTGCTATAGAAAAAGCATTATCTACGCCAGCGGGCAGGTCGCTCTCCATCGATGCAAGTCAGACAGGCGATTCGATGAAGATCAGCTACCAGGTTAGTGGTAAAATGAATCGTATTAAACTGATGATCGCTGTGGTGCAAAAACATGCCGTAAGCAAAGTGAAGGCCGGAGAAAACGGGGGAAGAACATTATCACATCCGCAAATTGTACGTGACCTGCACAGTTTTAATATTGATCCGGGCAGCAACAGTTATGTTCAAATCGCGTTGCCGGAAGGTTTCAATACAACGGATTGGGAAATCATCGGTTTTTTACAAGACCGGGAAACGGGGGTGATTTATGCAGCAGAGCGGGAACGGGAATTTTCCTCAATATGATGATTAAAATATTTACCTGAAAACTCTTTGGTGTTTGCACTCCACTTTATAAATTTGGCGAACGTAGATTCCCATCACTTCTTGAGCATCATGGCGCAAGCGTAATGACCGGTTTAATTCTCCCTTTGCAAACAATTTTGTGCATTCGTTTACCGTGGCAGGAAAAATAAGTATCCCGGCTTCAAACTAAAACCAAATAAGTATGATAAAATCAAAAACCATTGTGCTCATTCACGGCAATTTCGTAAACAATGCAAGCTGGGCGGAATGGAAACGTCATTATGAACAAAAGGGATACACCGTCTATACGCCTGCCAACCCGGGGCACGACGGTGATCCGGCTGCACTGAGGACAACCGTTCATCCCGATCTGACCAAAACAGGATTCATTGATGTGGTCAATAATCTTCGTACGTTAATTCATTCATTACCGGAAAAGCCGTTGGTTATCGGGCACTCCATGGCAGGTATGGCAGCAATGAAGCTGGTGGAAATGGGAGAGGCGGTAGCCGGCGTAAGTATTGATGGCGCACCGCCCAAGAATGTTTTTCCGCCGTTTCAGACATTGAAAACCGTGCTGCCGGCATTTGGCTTTTTTTCGTTCAACAAATATTTTATGGGAAGCCGGAAATGGTATGATAATGCTTTTTTTAATACCCTGCCTGAAGCAGAAAAGAAAAAATCATTTGAGCAGTTTGCGGTGCCGGAAAGTTACAAGGTCAGCCGCGAGTTGGTGTTGAATTCTTTCTCTAAT
>CBHEUU010000262.1:0-6789 GCA_965990355.1 uncultured Chitinophagaceae bacterium | reverse complement strand
AACATGGGGCACATGGCTTACCAATACAATTGGATTTGATGGTTACCGCCTGGATTTTGTACGGGGTTTCCAGGAAAGCTATGTGTCTGACTGGGTAAATAATCTTCCACTCAAAAGCGGCGCGCAGCGGTTTATTGTAGCAGAATATTTCACTGGTTACAAATACCGGTTGAAAAACTGGGTGAATACACTTGCTGGTAATGGTGCTGATGTGGATGTGTTTGATTTTCCTTTAAAGAATACTCTTACGCAAATGACCAATGGCACAGGCGCCAGTTTCAATATGGCTTGGCTCAACCATTCCGGTATGGTAAGGGATGATGGAGGTAATTCATTACCCGGAACAGCAGTGGTTACTTTTCTTGAAAATCATGATACAGGAAAAGAACATGATAAATGGGTAACGCAGGACTGGAAAATGGGTTATGCCTATCTTCTTTTTGCTGAAGGGCGGCCCTGTTTGTTTTATCCGCAATACTATGGGGTTACGCAAGTGGATAATAACAATCCTTCAATTACCGTTACTCCGCCATCAACATTAAAAAGGGATATTGATAAATTAATGTTTATCCGCCGCACTTATCTCGGCAATTCAATGATCGTACTGACAGAACAAGGCAATCCTGTTACAGAACCTTCACCAAATGGCACTACCACTTTTGCCGGTGACACCTGGAACGTCTATGCAGCGCGCAGGCAGGGCAATGGCACCAAGAGTGGTGGTATTCTCGTGATCAATAATAATAACAGTCTTACCCGTGGCATCTGGGTAGATAATGACGGTTCTCCAAATGGAACAACCACTTCAGGATACAGCGACTGGAAGAACCTTGTGCTGGTAAATGCATTGGATACTTCACAAAAAACCACTGTGGCAAATGATGGACGTGTGCATGTATGGGCGCCTGCACGTGGCTATGCTATTTGGGTACGTCAATCAGAATATGTGGGTGATGGTATTGCCCGTGGCATTAATCAACCCCGTTCAACACCAGTAATGCTGACTGAACCTGACCCTACAGAAAACTCCGTTCGTGCTTTTCCCAATCCGGCTGCTTCGCAAACAACGATTGAATTTACTTTGGTAAAAACGGCATCCGTGCGGCTGGAAATGTTTGACTCCAATGGCCGGTTGATTCAGGTGCTTGCATCAGGCAAAATGAATAAAGGGAAATATCAGTGTGAGTTTCGCAGCCCGGTGAATGGAATGTATACTTACCGGTTGAGTTTGAATAATGAAGTGAAATCAGGAAGAGTGATGATAGGAAGATAAATTAAATAGGTTTTTGATGGGGTTGGGTTTATTTATAATCCAACTCCTTCAGATACCTGTTCATTTCCGATTTTGCCCTATTCAATTCTTTTTCCAATTCCTCCATTCTTCTCTGGATAGCATAGATATCCGTTTTCTTTTTCTTTTCTGAAGTATTTACATAACGGCTGATGCTGAGGTTGAATTCATTTTGTTCAATTTCCGAAGCAGTGGCGCGGCGGGAATACTTTTCCATGCTTCCGCCTCCGCTGAGAAAACTGTCATAAACATCCACAATGCGGTCAATATGTTGCTGACGCATCTTGTTTTGTTTTTTGCCATTCTCCACTTCTTTACCTGCATCGATAAACAATACATCACTTGTCTGCTTTGCTTTATTAAAGATCAGGATAGCAGCAGATATACCTGTTCCGAAAAATAAATTGGCTGGTAATCCAATCACTGCCTCCAATAAATTATCACGGATAAGGCTTTCACGGATTTGCTTTTCACTTCCCAGTCTGAATAAAACACCATGCGGCACTACCATTCCCAGTTTGCCTTTTTCTGTTGTGGTTGTCTCCAATGCATGCAGGATAAACGCGTAATTTCCTTTGGCTTGCGGTGGCATACCACGGCGGAAACGGTGATAAATGTCTTTTGTTGCTTCCTTTGTATTGAAATCTTCATAAGAGAAAGGCGGATTGCTGACCACTATATCAAATTTCATCAGCTCTCCATTTTCCAGCAATACTGGCTTGCGGATGGTATCACCTTTCTCAAGAGTAAAGGAGGTGATCCCGTTTATTACCATGTTCATACGGGCCAGGTCCCAGTTGTCTTTATCAATTTCCTGTCCGTAAATAGAACAGTCTGGTGATATGCGTCCATGCTTTGAAGGAATCCGTTCTGCCAGTTTTACCAACAGGGAGCCTGAACCAAAAGCAGGATCGCAGATGCTGTCACCTGCCTGCGGCCTCATCAGCCTCGCCATTAATATGTTCACTTCATCCGGTGTATATCCGTCCCCGCCTTTTTTCCCGGCATTGGCCGCAAAGCGTTCCAGCAGGTAAGTGAAGGCGCGGCTGATAATTTTTTTATCGTGTGTAAGAAATGAACGGAAGTCCAGTTGTTTTTTGCTGAAATCAGCAATCAGCTTTCTTAAGCGCCGGTTGCGTTCTTTTTGAATGCCCAGTTTATCGGTATTGAAATCAACACCGGCAAATATTTCCTTCAGGGAAGCATTTTCTTCGGCTGTTTTCTCCAGGGCTTTATTAATGAGGTTGCCCAGTTCTGCATGATGTTTATGCTGGCGGATATAGTCAAAACTGCATTTATCCGGTATAATTATTCCATTGGTAAACTGGCTGCCGGATGCATCACCGAGATATTTAAAAAAGAAGAAAGAGAGAAGGTATTTTTTATGTTCATTGTTGCTAAGACCGCCACGGAATGATTCACCCGCAGCCCATAGAGCCGTATTCACATCTTCCTGAGCAGGGCGGTTCAATTCAGCATTCATACGGTTTTATCATTTAGGCGGCTGTTCAATACATTATTTACCAGCAACTGCATGTTATGCTGGTATTCTTGCAGCAGGGAGGAGTACAGTTCGTGTTGTTTTACCAGTTTGATCATCAATTCCTGTTTAAGTAATGGCGGCACGGGTACCGGCAGATCTTCAATAGCTTTTTTGGAAAGGTTGAGAGTGGTAGTGCCTGCGCGTTGTGAACCAAAATATTCCTGTGCCTGTGGGCTATTAATATACCAGGCGAGAAAAGCAGGTTTTATTTGTGTGGTAGTGATCCGTAATACAGTAAAAGCGGAAGTGGCGGCTGCATGGGGAAACTGTGCATCATACAGCAATGCTTTGTTGTTGGTTCCTTTTGAAAGTACCAGTATATCGCCTTTCTTCAACAATTGCGCGGGCGGCATTTCAGTCAAAGCAATTTTATAAGGACTGCTGCGAAACTGAACGCTTCCACTGGTAGTAAGATCTTTTGCCTGGATGATAGCACAGTCACCATCCGGGTCATTTTCCATTCTGCCCCGTAGTGTATGACCGGTGAAGGCAGTCACTAAATCAGCAATTCTTGTCATTTCGTAATTCTTATACAGAGCGCATTAACAAAGCCATTTCTATAAACATCGCTTATCTATCGAACTTGCATAATGCGTATACAGAACTGCCAAATTATTATATTGTATGGAGAAAAGCAAGGGCTAGTTACTTCAAATTCAAAGTTTTATTTAGCGCGTTATGGTATTGCCTGAAAGCCGGGATGGATGTGGTTTTCACGTTTCTGAGAGAACAGCAGGTGGGTTTCAGGTTTTTAGAAAGAGCTGAGTCTGCGTAGAATTACGATGGAGTTAATTTACTTCGGTAAAGAGGCCGGCAGCAATTTAAAATAAGTGACTTTGTATTTATCACCCGCTAAAGAACCCTGAACTTCTGCTTTGCGAATCATATTGCAAAACCCATCTTTCGCATGTGCATCACCATGCGAATCTATATGTGTTCCTTCCACGTAATGAGCCTTACCATTGATCCGCACAGCCAGTGCGCAATCGTCTCCTTTTAAACCAAATTGACAGAGACCGCAAGCGGCTTCCAGGGTATCGATTTTTTGAGAAGGATTGGGTATGTCTGTTTTAGGGTTGGTTGATTGAGCGGAAGCAGACAGGGTTAAAGCAAAAAAGCAAATAAGTATAAAAATGGATTTCATGATTCGAGTTTGTTTTAAAGGTACACTATTATCCTTTTGAGAGCGGGCTGCTCTTCCTGTCAAACAAAATATAGAATAGTAAATCAGCATTGCAAATCCCGATCAAAATTTATATTTTCAGCCTCAAATCATGCTTGTCGCGGGTTTCAGCTAATAAGGCTGTTCTCGCGGCTTTTGTTTTAATGTCGACCCCTGTTACTACCTACTATCAAACCAATGAATATGAAAAACACATTCTACCTGCTCATCCTGCTATTGTTGGCAAATTTTGTTGTGGCCCAAACCGATTCTACGGAATATTATAAGAAAGAATTGGCCCGGGCATTGAAAGTCTACCATGATTCAATCTTAAATGATCCTAAGATCAAAGAGCTGCGCCAGAATCTGAGAAGAACAAGTGCTGCAACAGATAACTACAATGCTTTCGTGATATACACACAAATTTCTTCTGCAGAATTTAGAAAGTTCAATGCAGATAATGCCAATAGCAATTTTAGCCCTCTATCCGGGCCAATGATCAGTCTCGGCTATGGTTTCAGTTTTAAAAGGGACAGGCGGATACTGGATTTTAACGTAGGTGCGTTCGGAATAAATAAAAAGACCACGAAAGGAAATGAAAGTATTAAAACGTCTTTCTCTACTTTTTTGCAATTTGAAGTGGGGTATGATTTTATAAAGAATAAGATCATAAATATTTATCCTTATGCTGGTATTGGTGTAAGAACCTCTTCACTTGAATACGAAGCTCCCGCCCAACTCAACCCATCACCTGCAAACATTACAGATATCGTGCTGCACAACGCCTCTGCCAGCGACCAGCGGATTGAAGCCAGTTACCATGCGGGAATCGGTATAGAAGTGGTAATGACCCGGCCCAGCATTCCCCGTGGCATGATCCTGTTTGTAAAAGGGGGTACTAACAGGCCCTTTAGCAGAAAGAGCTTTGACTTTGAAGGGCAACACTATAATCCCCATTTTAATTTTGGAAATAGAATGATCACTGCAGGGATCAAGATCTTTGGACGATAGCAAACATGCCGGGAAAAGATCAGGGCGATTTCTTTTTTATTAACCCCCACAGTTGTTCATGCCACGTAATAAGATTACCAATAAGAAAATACTCCTTCAGGTTATTCTTGATGCTGCTTCGCATAATGCGCACTACCGTTGTCTTCTCCACTTCTCCTACTTCTTTTACGCGGACCAGCAATTCAAGTGAAATAAAAGCCGGCACCGCACCAATAAGAAATAAAAAGTTCATATCATGCAGCGAAACCAAATGAAGCACTTTATTGAATTTCGGTCCAACCCATTCTGCATTTATAACCAGTGCCCGGTTGCCGAAATAGTCTGCCAGTAATCCTCCAATGATAGGGGCGATGGAGGAAAATATAGCAGTAATGATATTTTTTGTAGACAAGTAAACAATAGAATGCTCTTTAGGCGCCAGCTTCAGTCCAATATTTGTAAGAGATAAATTGATACCTGCAGTAGCAACACCTGTAAATATGTGAATGACCACCAGCAATATCATATTAGCCAGAAAGCGGGAATAAATCCCGACAAAACACCATCCTATAATACAAAGAATATATAATGGTGCAGTAATAGCCAGAATGGTTTTATTACTGTACTTGTCTGAAAACCTGCCCCACATCCGGATAGTGAAAATGCTGCAAAGCTGACTGATCACTGTAAGCGCAATTACATAAGCCATGGACAGGTTCAGCTCGCGAAGCATGTACACAGTAAAGAAGGGAATGGCAATATTCAGTGCAAATACCCAGGCAGAATTGAATACCAGCAGCCTGCGGAAGTTGCTGTCTTTTAGCGGCCGCATCAGCAATTTGAATATATTTTCCTTTATAAGGAATGATTGGGGTTCCGGTGTTCTGGAAAGAAGAAAAATGGCGCCGGATAAACCGAATACACCCGCCATGATGAACATAATGGAATAGGTGGTAAGTTCATACTGCGGGTAATTGTTTTTTATATAGTCTACAAAAAAAGCCAGGCTTAGGCTTAATACCACATTCAGTATTTGCATGTTTGAACTGCGGCGGGAGAAAAAACTGCCCAATTGATTTTCCGGCACAAGATCTTTCATCCAGGCATTCCAGCTTGGGCCTGCTATGGACCCAAACAAATAATAAAAGAAAAGAAAAATGATGATCAGTTGTATGGAGCCTGTAATGAAAAAGGGTAAAGCCCCTACAATTACCAGTGGCAAACGGGCAATAATGGAACATATTACACTTATTGCCCGGCGATTATTGTATTTTCTTACCAGCCAGATGGAAATTAGCTGAAACACGTTTGTAAGCGTGGGCAAAGATGCCAGCAATCCTATCTGGAGGTTTGAGGCTCCCAACAGTAATGCCAATGCCACAAGAAAGGCACCGGTGGTCAATGTGGTCATTGCCTCGGTAGTGAGCCCCTCCATACGCACCAGGTTCAAGCCGGTTTGTACCTCTTTTTCTGTCAATACTGTTTTTGGCTTGAGATTCATAGCTTCCTATCCGTTCACATTAATTAAGATATGGCAGAGGCAATAAGGATAGTCGGCAATGATTGTACCAATTAGAAAAAATATATTTTTGACCCTTTAACCCTGCTTTCATGAATCATGAACTTGACCCCTCCCAATGGCTTGCCCGCTATGGGGATTATCTTTTCTCACTGGCTTTTCTGAAACTGAATAGCAGGGAAGCAGCAGAAGATATGGTGCAGGAAACTTTTGTGTCGGCACTGAAAGCCAGGGATGCTTTCAGGAAGGAAAGCTCTGAAAAAACCTGGCTGGTTTCCATTCTT
>CBHEUU010000261.1:0-6801 GCA_965990355.1 uncultured Chitinophagaceae bacterium | reverse complement strand
TGCTTTCTGTACATCTTTGGCAGCTGTGCCCAGATCTTTATCATTCAGGTTGGCCGTTACTGATAAAACAGGCGAGGCGCCAAGGTTATCGTTTTCACCATACGTGGTCCCCGGAGTAATAGTAGCTACATCTCCCAGCACCGGCCGGCTCGCATTTCTCAGCAAAGGTATTTCACTTATATCATTTATGCTTTGCATATTGCTTTCCGGCACCTGCACCTGCACACTGTAACTGTATCCCGCTTTTTCATCCACCCAGATATTTTTATCGGTGTAACGGGAAGATGATGTGGAAGCGATCAATGAACGCGATACGTCCGTCATATCCAGTCCAAGCTGCGCAGCCCTTACCCGGTCCACATCAATATTGATGGATGGATATTTCGTGGATTGCCCCAGCTGCACATCCCGCAGATAACTGATCTGTTTCAGTTTCTCAATAAGTTTTTGCGCATAGGCTTCGTTCACCTGTTTGTTTCTTCCTGAAAGCCTTACTTCAACAGGAGTGGGCGAGCCCTGGCTCAGAATTTTATCTGTCAGCTCGATGGGTTCAAAAGACAATGTCAGATCAGGCAGGTCTTTACTGAAACGCGCGCGGATCTTTTCTTTCAATCCATCAAGATCTGTTTTATAATGTTCGCTCAGCTGCACCTGTATTACTGCTTCATGTGGCTGCGCCATCCAGAGAAAGATCGGCGCGATGGAGAACAATGAAGGGTGCGTACCTACATAAGAAGAAGTGATGGATACATTATTAGGGCCGACGATTTCTTTGATGCCATTAATAGCGGCTAATGTTTTCTGCTCGGTATTTTCAATACGCGTTCCTTCCGGCGCACGCAATCTCACCTGGAACTGGCTGCCATTCACTTTCGGCAGCACATCCCTTCCGATTGATTGCATCAACAGGTAAGCCAGTCCGCATATCAGCACGATATAACCAATCACGATCGGTTTGCGATAAGGCATTATCCGCCTGATAAAACGCAGGTATCTCATCCGGAATTTTTCAAAGCGGCTGATCTTGCCATCGCGGTTGCTGTCATCCTTTTCCAGCAGCACTTTCTTCTGGTCCCAGGTATCTTTTTCGCTTCCTGCCGGCAACGCTACAGCATTCGCGCCATTCGCGTTATGATGTTTTACCTTCATCAACCAATTCGCCATGATCGGCACAAAAGTTTGCGCAAGAAAATAAGAAATGATCATGCTAAAGCCGATTGCTAACGCTAACGGAAGGAACAATGAACCCGGTATGCCTCCCATGGTGAATGCAGGTGCAAATACGGCCAAAATACAAAGCAGGATCAGCAATTTCGGAAACGCAATCTCCTTACACGCATCCCATATCGCCAACGCTTTCGGCTTTCCCATATCCAAATGCTGGTGGATGTTTTCTATCGTCACCGTACTTTCATCCACCAATATCCCAATTGCCAGCGCAAGGCCGCTCAGCGTCATGATATTGATCGTTTGTCCGAATAAACTAAGGAACAACACACCGGAAATAATGGATGCAGGGATTGTCATGATAACGATCAGGGCGCCTCTTGCATCACCCAGAAATAATAATACCATTAAGCCAGTGAGAATTGCACCGATCGCACCTTCAGATAATAAACTCTTCACCGAATTGATCACATAGGTAGACTGATCGAATTCATAAGAAAGATGCACGTCTTCCGGCAATTGCGACTGCATTTTAGGCAATGCTGCTTTAAGTTTTTGTACCACTTCCCAGGTAGATGCATCTGCACTTTTGGCCACGCTTAAGTATACGGAGCGTTTTCCATTCACCAAACCATAACCTACAGATACATCCGCTCCATCTTCCACAGTAGCTACATCACGCAGGTAAAGATTCTGCACACCACCTTTAAACAAAGGAATGTTTTCAAAATCCTTTACTTCCCTGATCAGTGTATTGGTAGGAGTGATATAGTTTTTATCACCAATGCGCACATTACCCGAAGGAGTAGTCTGGTTATTCACCCGCAATGCTTCCACCAGTTGATCAGGTGTAAGATTATGCGAGCGCAACATTTCCGGGTCTACTTTTACTACGATCGTGCGCACGTTGCCGCCAAATGGCGGTGCTGACACAAGACCAGGAATAGTAGTGAAGGAAGAACGCACATACACATTCGCGAGGTCAAGCAATTCATTATTACTTCTTTTGTCGCTGCTCAATACTACCTGACCCACCGGAAGAGTAGATGCATCAAACCGGATAATGAATGGTGGATTGGAACCCGGTGGGAATATTGCCTGGATCCGGTTGGCAAATGCACTTAGCTCCGCAGCAGCCTGCGCCATATTGGTGCCGGGATAAAAACTGATCTTCATCAGCGTTAATCCCTGTATGTTTTTTGTTTCAATGGTTTTGATACCATTCACAAACAGCATGATGTTGATGTATTGCTTCGCAAACATCGCTTCCATTTGTGAAGGTGTGTAGCCTGCAAAAGGATGGGATAAATAAATAACCGGCAATTCCAGCTTGGGAAATATATCCACTTTAATGCTCGTAGCCGCTTTGAGACCGAAGAAAAATAATCCGGCCACCAACACCAGGATGGTAATAGGCTTACGAAGCGCGAAACGTATCAGGTTCATAGTATCTCTTAAAATTCGTTAATGAAAATATCCCAGTTGCCGGTGGCTGCTGCTTTCAGCAACAAAGCCTGCCATACATTGCTGTAAGTAACATCCCTGTCTGTTTCCGCACGGTTCAATGCATACAGGGCCTGCGTTACGTCCACTATTGTTGTCAACCCATTATTGTATAAAGTGGTCTTTTGCAAATAAGCATCGGAAGCAGACTTGAGCTGGTTGGGCACTTCACGGTAATTGTCCAGTGCATTCCTGATCCTCGATTCCGCGAGTTGCACCTGTGCATTCAACTGCAACTTGATTTGATCATATTCATTCTGCAAACCTTTTGACGTTAATTCCTGTGCACGTACTGCCGGTTTATTGCGAAGCAAGGTTGTCATATTCCATTGCAGTCCTATACCCAGCAGATAATTGCTCCGCGTAGGTTTTATCCCTTTGAAATAATCGTGGGAAAAAGCTGTCTGGTCTGTTGCATAAGAAGATTCAAACCCGGAACCTCTTGTTTGATACACACCAAAAAAAGAAAATGATGGATAGTACTGTTTGCGGTTAAGGATCACCTGGCGGTTGCTTAGATCAATCCTGCTGCGGTAATATTGCAGCACAGGATGTGATTCTTCTCTCAATACAGTAGTGTCTGCAAAAGCTGCCGGTATTCTATTAATAAATAATGTGTCTAACTGGTAATTGGTAGCAGGCAAACCTGTAAGAATCGCCAGTTGATTGGCCTGTTCCTGCTCCACATTCATTGCATTCGTTAATGAAATGCGTGCTGCAGACACTTCTGCATTGGCAAGTGAAGAATCCACACCTGCCAGCAAACCATTAGCTGCTCTTGCTGTAGCTGTTCGTTTTACTACCAATGCCCGTTCAAGATTTTTTTCCTGGATGCGCGTGAGCCTTTGTGCCACCAACAGGTTGAGATACGCAGCTGCCACTTTTATTTCCTGCTGGAAACGCTCCTGCACGAGGTCGGTTTCATTTACATGCAATGATGATTTGGCCACTTCTATTCTTTCTTTGGCACGGCCGAAACTGAAAAATTCCCAGTTGATATTTGCCAGGTAAAGCGCACCGAATGCAGCATTCCAGTTTTGCGAAGGCAGTGGCAAGCCGGAGGAAGCCACACCCAAACCACCGAAACCATATAAAGGACCATTCTGGCCGTTCACAGTGCCGTATACCTGCTGGGCTGATAAATTGAAATTGGGAAGATAATCCCGCTTGCTTTGTGTCACTCGCTCCTGGCCGGCTTTCACATAGTTCCCTTTGGCTTGAATGATGCCATAACGGGCCATAGCTGTATCAACAGCTTCCCTGAGTGACAGGGTTTGAGCAGTGGCCGAAAAGGCGATCATAAAAGCAAGCAAGAAAACTGACAGCCGTGCAGAGAAGGAAGTGCAGGGTCTCTGTAGATTCATTCCGCAAATCAACCGACAAGTGAGCATAACGCATGAAAAAAAATGATAGTTCCGATTGGTAAATGACGAATTCAATTGATCATTTTTCACATGATTTTTATGCTATTAAACGCGTCCTTTGTTCCGCTAATGAATGTTTGAATAATGCAAGAGAATGTTTGATAAATGCAAGTAGCCATCCGGAAAACTGTTGAGAATAAGTGGTTGCAGGAGATTGTAGTCTTGCTTTTTACTTTCATTTTATTTTCCCTGAACGATTGGATGCTGATCAGTTCCTGGAATAATTTATGGAAGGGATGCACCTATTTCTTCATCCTGTATACTCATGCACAACTCAACCGTATTTTCTTACTGCCTATCTTATTGGAAAAAGGGAAACCGCTCACTTATGCTTTGCTGAGCATCGGGCTGGTATTGATTTTTTCCGGTATTCTCTATGAAGTGGCCACGCTTTGGTTGTATAAAAACTGTTACCTCTACAAATCCATCAAACAGCAGAGTTACATTTATCACCTCGCTACCATGGTTGCCACTTCCATCTGCATCATGGGGCCATTACTGTTGCTGAAATATTATCGCGAACAACGAACGGTGGAAAGGGAAACCATCCTGGCACGTGAAGTGCAACTGAATGCGCTGCGCAGCCAGCTCAACCCGCATTTTCTTTTCAATACATTCAATACGCTTTATGGTGTGAGTCTGCAATACCCCGGCCGTGTGCCCGACCTGCTGATGCAGGCATCACAACTGATGCGCTACCAGTTGGAAAATGGTAATAAAAAATGCGTTTCCCTGAAAGACGAAATATCTTTTATCGAGAGTTATATCAACCTGGAAAAGGAGAGAGTGGGGCATCGATGTGAGGTGGTGTTCAATCAAACCATCGAAAATCCCGGGCAGTATAAAATGCCTGCCATGCTGCTGATCACATTTATCGAAAATGCGTTCAAGCATGGCACAGGCAGCGTGGAGCAGTGCCATGTGCAGGTTTCCTTAAAGATGGAAAATGAGTGGTTTGTAATGGACGTGAAGAATTCATTGCCCCGGAAAAAAACAGATGTGGTATCGACGGGTATCGGATTGAAAAATTCAAAAGAGAGACTGGCAATTCTTTATCCGGACAAGCACCGCCTGGATATAACAGAAGGGCCTGCTGATTTTCAAGTACATTTGAAGTTGAAAATCGAAAAATATGGATGAGAGAAGGACCTGCATCATTGTGGATGACGAACCCGCTGCGCACTATGTATTGATGAGCCATATCCGCCATGTATCGCAACTGGAATTGGTGCAGCAGTGTTACAATGCTATCGAAGCTATCAATTACCTGCGGCAGCACCCGGTTGATCTGATGTTTTTGGATATCAACATGCCGGAAATCTCCGGTATGGAACTGCTGAAAAGCCTGAAGAATCCTCCCCGCACCATTCTTACTACCGCTTATTCAGAATATGCTATGGAGAGTTATGATTATGGAGTGGTGGACTACCTGCTCAAACCAATCAACCTCCCTCGTTTTATTACTGCGACAGAACGTTATTTTGAACTCTCGGAAAGAAAGGAACCTGAAAAAGAAAGCCGGTCTTTTATTATGGTAAAAACGGGTGGCGTAAATACGCGTATTGAACTGGACGATATTCTTTATGCACAAAGCCTCGGCAATTTTATCAGGATCTGCACTTCACAAAAAACATATATCGTTTCTCTCACCACCAGCGAACTGGAAGACACACTTCCGGATGACCAGTTTCTGCGGATTCACAAATCCTTTATCGTTTCGCTCAACAAGATCCATGATTACGGAAAAGACACGGTTACAATAAATGATCAGAAAATGCCTGTCGGCATTACTTATCGACAAAAGTTATACGAAAGACTTAAATAACCTTTGGTGCACTAACAAATTTCAAACTCCCTTCCCGTCTTCCCGCCTTACCGGTAAAATTTGCTTACCGTTTCTAATTTTTTACCGGTAAGGCGGGAAGACGGGAAGGAGTCGTTTTAGATAAATTTTGTCTTATTTGTAAGAAGAGTTGCCCTCTGATTAAATGAATTAAAACTTATTTGTAAGTATTAAATTTCGCTCGAATTCCGAAGTTTTTTATCTTGAGCCTGGGTAAGGACAATAAATTAACTGCAATCACAATCATTTTTCTTGAAAACGGTTTCCCGTCGTCGCTTTTTATCAGATGCTGGTAAAGCCAGCGCCCTCGTTTATCCGGCTATGCTGGCCTGGGACATGCTTCGTCCCTCACCCGCACCGCCCTTTGAACTGGAAGGCAGTGGCAACGGAAAAAAAGTGATCATCCTCGGAGCCGGACTGGCAGGTATGGCCAGTGCTTATGAACTGACCAAGCTCGGTTATCAATGCACTATTCTTGAAGCCCGTGAAAGAAGTGGCGGCCGCTGCTGGAGTGTCCGCAAAGGTTCTGTAAACACAGAAACCGGTGGCGGATCGCATAAAGCAAATTTTGATGAAGGCCTGTATTTTAATGCCGGTCCTTCGCGCATTCCTCATAATCATGCGTTGACACTTCATTACTGCAAAGAACTCGGAGTTCCCCTGCAGGTATATAATAATGTGAATGAAGCCGCCTGGTATTTTAGTGAAGGCAAAGGCCCTTTATCCAATAAGAAAGTACGGGTGAGGGAGATCCACAACGATATGCGTGGCTATACTGCTGAGTTGCTGGCCAAAGCGATTGATCAGTCAAAACTCGATACAGGACTTACGGCAGAAAACACGCAGAAATTGCTGGAATACCTT
>CBHEUU010000260.1:0-6822 GCA_965990355.1 uncultured Chitinophagaceae bacterium | reverse complement strand
TCCTTTGATCAATCGCCGCATTCCTATCATCACAGACGAATATGTGACGATGGAATTCGGTACCGGTGCTTTGAAAGTAACACCGGCACACGACATGAACGATAACCAGCTTGGCCAAAAGCACAACCTGGAAGTGATCGATATCCTGAATGAAGATGGCACGCTGAATGCCGATGCTCAAATTCTGATCGGTGAAGACCGCTTTGATGCACGGAAAAAGATCATTCCTCTGTTGGAAGCAGCCGGCTGTCTTGAAAAAATTGAAGACTACACCAGCGAAGTTGGTTATAGCGAACGTACTGATGTAGTAGTAGAGCCTCGCCTTTCCTTACAGTGGTGGGTTGATATGAAAAAGATCTACAGTCCTGCATTGAAAGCAGTGATGGAGGAAGAGATCAAATTCTTTCCGCCCAAATTCAAAAATCTCTATCGCCACTGGATGGAGAATATAAAAGACTGGTGTATCAGCCGCCAACTCTGGTGGGGCCAACAGATACCTGCCTGGTATGCACCGGATGGTTCTTTTGCAGTGGCTGCCACTCAGGAAAAAGCCTGGGAGGAACTAAAAGCCAAACTTCCTTCTTTGAAACTGGAAGAAGTAAAACAGGATGAAGATTGCCTCGATACCTGGTTCAGCAGTTGGCTCTGGCCTTTTGAAGTGTTCAAAGGATACAGCAATCCTGGCAATGAAGACATCAAATATTATTATCCCACTAACACATTGGTGACTGCCCCCGAGATCATTTTCTTCTGGGTAGCACGCATGATCATGGCGGGATTTGAATACAAACACGAAAAGCCATTCAGTGAAGTATATTTCACCGGTATCGTAAGAGATAAGCAAGGAAGGAAAATGAGTAAGAGCCTGGGCAATTCACCAGATCTCCTTGCACTGATAGATCAATATGGTGCCGATGCTACCCGCTTCGGTATTATGATCTCCTCTCCTGCCGGCAATGATCTGTTGTGGGATGAAAGCAGCAATGAACAAGGTTCTTTCTTCATCAATAAGATCTGGAATGCGCTTAAGCTCGTAAAAATGTGGGAAGGCCGCCAGGCAAAGGGTCAGAGCAAAGGCAAACCGGATTTTGCTGTAACCTGGATGGAAAACCGCCTGAATGAAGCCCGCCTGCAATTGGACGAACAGTTCAAAGATTTCCGGCTGAGCGAATCATTAAAAACCATTTACTCACTCATCTGGGATGATTTCTGTTCCTGGTATCTCGAATGGGTAAAACCCGGCTTTGAACAGCCTATCGATGCAGAGGTATACAATAAAACTGGCCGCTTCTTCGAAGATCTGATGCAATTGCTGCATCCGTTCATGCCTTTTATCACAGAAGAGATCTATCACCAGCTGAAAGAGCAGAAGGATGATCTCACTGTAAAAGCATATCCTGCTGCTGCCACGCCGGATGCAAGCACTCTTCAAACAGCAATCCTGCTGAAAGAAGTGATCTCTTCCATCCGCGATGCACGCAATAAAGCGCTGTTGAAACCTAAAGAAACAATCCGTCTGCATATACTTACTACAGAACCGGCTTTGTATTCTTCCATTGAATCCATTTTAGCCAAGCAGGTAAATGCAGAAACTATTACCTACGCTACCGCGCCGGTAAGTAACACGATCACGGTAGTAGTGCAGAAAGATAAATTCTTTATCGAAACCACTACGGTGCTCGATACAGAAGCCCAGCGATCTCAATTGCAAAAAGACCTTGATTATCTCAAAGGTTTCCTGGTTTCCGTAGAAAAGAAACTCAGCAATGAAAAGTTTGTCAGCAATGCCAAGCCTGAAGTAGTGGAAGTTGAACGCAAGAAAAAAGCAGATGCGGAAGATAAGATAAGGGCGATTGAAGAGAGCCTGGCAACCCTCTAAGCCGGTTTATCATTTTTTTAATCAGTGAAATTTATGGAATGAGGTGAGCATGGAATCATACTGTGCAAACCAACACCCATGAGTTTCCGCCTGCACTACCTAACTATGCTGGTAAGCCTCGCCGCCAGTTCAAGGCTGGTTGCACAAAACTTTGATTGGCCTGCAATTATCTTCCGGGATACTACCAATTTTAATGCAGTCAAAATATTTGACTATCCATTACCCTCCAGGTATATCCTTTTAAGACAAGTTGATTGCTGGTATGAAAACAGGCTTCATATCAATGATGACATCAGTGACCCTGCTGTCAGAAAGCGTATTGCAAATGAAGAGCATCACCCCTACCAGGTTTACATATTCAGAGATACCGCACTCGACACATTGGTAACAATGAAAGAAAGAAACTATCTTTTTCAAGCTTCTCAAAAGCTCAAAGCAGGTTTGATTCCGCCCAACTCCACCCTCTATGAGTTGGTTGATACTTCACACGCTTTTCCACCCGGTTTTTATTTCTCTATCACTCCACCATTATTCAGCAGTGATGGTAAGCTTGTTTATATCAATCTTACCACTTACCGGAGGGATGAGCCTGGAGAATTCGCCCTTGAAGAACCATATTGCTATGCTATAACAATACTGGTGTACAGATATTCAGCAGAAAAAGGCTGGACAAAATTCTACCAAAGCGATTTCCCAATTCTATAATATAAAGAAGCCCCGCAGATTTGCGGGGCTCTTCTTCATTTATGTCTTGCCATTCACGCTTGATTCGCGTAATTAGCGCCTCTTAATTCGCGTTACTATTCAAATTCCTGAAGTCCACGCTCACCAGCTTACTCACTCCCGGCTCCTGCATCGTCACCCCATAAATCACATCCACGGTACTCATGGTTGTTTTATTATGCGTAACAATGATGAACTGTGAGTTGTCACTAAACTGCCTGATCATATTCGTAAACTTGCCCACATTCGCATCATCCAGCGGGGCGTCCACCTCATCGAGAATACAGAACGGAGCAGGTTTGATCAGGTAGATCGCAAACAACAACGCTGTTGCTGTCAATGTCCTTTCCCCACCACTCAACTGTGTCAGTGAAGTCGGGCGCTTGCCTTTAGGACGGGCAATCACTTCAATGCCTGTCTCTGCCAGGTTCTCGGGATTTTCCAGTACAAGATCGCAATGGTCGTCCTCGGTAAACAGGGTTTTAAATACCTTGATAAAGTTCTCTTTTACGGAGTTGAATGTATCCAGGAATTTCTGGTTGGCTGTTGCTTCTACTTCTTCAATCGTTTTTAATAAACTGTCTTTTGCACTCACCAGGTCATTCTTCTGCTCTACGATGAACTCATAACGCTTCTTCATTTCCGTGAAGGCCTCGATAGCAGTAGGGTTCACTTCACCAAGATTCTCCAGGCGTTTCTTCATCCTGTCGGCCTTTTCCTGCAGATCTTCCAGGGTTGTTTCTGTAGTGCGGGCCTGGTCGAGAATATCTTCCAGCTGTATGCGGAACTCCACGTTCAGCCTTTCTTTGGTGCCGGCCAGTTGAAGTTTCAGTTCATTCAGTTTGTCTTTGATAGCAGCCAGCAGGTGTTCCACCTGTTCTTTATCTTTTACTTTATGACGCAGTTCGCTTTCTTTTTCACTAAGCTGGTTGCGCACATTATAATAAGCCTGGTCTGCTTCATTCAATACCTGCTGATCTTCTTCACGTTTACGGATCAGGTCAATCAATCCTTCTTCAATTTCTTTCAGTGAAGAAGCTGATTGTTCGATGCTGGCCGTAGTATCAGTAAGGCTTGTACTATTATTCTCTACCTGTTGATGCAGGTCTTGTAATTGATTGCTCTTGAAGTCCAGCTCCTGTTTCAAAGCATTGATCTTGCTCTGCTGTTTGGTCACATTCAGGTTGAACTCGTTGTATTGCTGCGTTGCTTCGTTATAGCCAGATTCTGCTGCACGGAAGCTTTCAGTTGCTTCTTCCATCCGGGAAGTGTAAGCCTGCAGTTCTTCATTGAATTCACCTAATTGTTTGCGCACGCTTTCTACCGACTGGTAGGTTTGCTGCATCTGGCTGTTCAGTTCTTCCAGGCGGTGCTGGCTGTTGGCCTGCATCGAGTGCAGGTTTTCCAGTTTATTATGCAGGGCGAATACCTGGTTGGTCAGTTGCTGTATCTCGCGTTCTGTTTCGCGTAATGCTGTTTCACGCAGGTCTTCATTAAAGGCGATCACTTCGTTGTGGCGGGATTGAATATCGCTGCGCAGTCTTTCCACGATGGAATCCTGTGCGGCAATATCATCCTGCAGTTTCTCCAGGTTCTTTGCACGGCCGATCTTCTTTCCTTCGATCATTCCTACGCTTCCGCCGGTGAGCGAATATTTTCCTTTTACGTACTTACCTGTTTTTTCAATCACCACAAAGCCGTTGCTGTTGGCCAGCACGCCTTCATTATCGGCGATAAATACATTGCCCAGCAGATGCTCCGCCAGCTTACGGTATTTATCATCCACTTCCACCACGCTTAAAGCAGGTATGCCGCCTTCCAGTTGATGGGAAACGCCGGAAGTATCACTATCATTTACTTTATCGAGTAAAAAGAAATTCGCTTTTCCTTTTTTATTCTCGTCCAGCAGGTGAACGGCTTGCAGGCCTTCCTGCAGGTTGTTCACTACATAGTAGCTGAGATAAGGTTCCAGCACATTTTCCAGTGCGGTACGGTATTCTTCTTTCACGTATAAAATATCGGAAAGAATCGGAGAAGTATGGCTCCAGTTATTGTTGTTGTGCAGGAATTTCACACTGTCTGGATAGCCTTCCATGCTATCGATCATGCTTTTCAGCAGGTCGTGTTCATTCTTCTTTGAATCCAGCTTACGGTTTTCTTCAGCCAGTTCATTGCGGAGACTGTCAAGTATTCCCTGTGTTTGCAGGATCTGTTCTTTTGTATTGTCCTGGTGCTGCTGCAATTGCTCCAGGTCTACTTTTTTGATCTCCAGTTCTTTTTCTTTCAGTATGCGTTCGCTGTCCAGTTGCTGGCGTTGCGCTTCGCGTTGCACACGTTCTTCTTCTATCTGGTTGATGGCGCGTTGCAGGTTCTGAACAGAAGTATCGGCTACGGCCACTTTCTTTTCTGCATCAAACTGGTTGCGTTGCACCTGCTGGTATTCATTGCGGAGGCTGTCTACCATGCGGCGGTTTTCATCCAGCACATCGCGTTTCATTGCAGCGTCGTTTTGCAATTGCTGCAATTGTTCTGTCAATCCGCTCAATCCTTTTACTTCTTCTTCCAGTTGCAGTTTGGTGAAGCCGATGCTTTCATCAATACCCTTCAATTGTCCTTCGGCCTTTTGCAAAAATTGCTTCAGGCTTCCTTCCCGCTCGCGCAGGTATTCGAGGCGTTGTGCAGCCAGGTTCTTTTCATTCTCGCGGGTCCTTACCTGTTGCACCAGTTCGTTGTAAGCATATTGCATGCTTTGCAGGGCTCTTTCTTTTTCGATAAACCCTACTTTTTCCTGCTCCAGCGCTGCTTCTTCGGTAGCGATCTCCGCTTCCATGCGCACGCGCTTATCGGTTTCTATTTCCTGTTGTTCGTTCAGTTCTTTATAAGTGAGATTGAACCCTTCCAGTGCAGCTTTTGCCAGTTCGATACTCACTTCACGGTAATCTTTTTTGATTTCGTGGTATTTCTCCGCTTTGCGCGCCTGGCTTTCCAGTGCTTTCAGCTGGTTGTTGATCTCGAATAAAAGGTCTTCGATACGGGCAAGATCCTGCTCGGTAGCATCCAGTTTTTGCTTTGCTTCTTTTTTCCGTGTTTTATAAATGCTGATGCCGGCAGCCTGCTCCAGCATGCGGCGGCGGCTATTATCCTTGTCTTTGATGAGATCGTCTACCATGCCCAGTTCGATGATAGCATAGCTGTCGGTGCTCACACCCGTGTCCATAAACAGGTTCTGGATGTCTTTCAGACGGCATTGCACATCATTCAGCCGGTATTCGCTTTCCCCGCTTTTGTAAAATTTGCGGGTGATGGTAACGGTACTGAATTCTGTAGGAAGGAGGTTTTTGGTGTTTTCAAAAGTCAGGCTTACTTCGGCCAGACCGCTGGCGCTACGGGTTTTGGAACCGTTAAAAACGAGGCTGTCCAGGTTCTCACTACGGAGGTGGCTGATCTTCTGCTCACCGATCACCCAACGGATGCTGTCTACGATATTAGACTTGCCGCAACCATTAGGCCCTACAATGCCCGTAATATTATCGTCAAAATTCACAACGGTCTTGTCCGCAAAACTCTTGAATCCCTTGATTTCTAAGCTCTTTAGTCTCACTGTATTTCCAGGTTTTAAGTCAGGCGGCGAATATAAGCGAAACCCGGACAAAAGGCTGTCCGGGCATGCACCATTTATACACAAAGGGTGGTTAAAAATGTGAGTAGATTGTTGATAAACACGAATGAAGAACGCGAATGACGCGAATGGATCCTGACAGAGGGGGTATCTTTGGGTTTGCGCGAATAAACGCTAATGGCGTCTGATTGCAGATAGCGGCGGTTGAATCAGTAAATTTCCTCATGAATATCCGAAGTTCGGACATATTATAGGTTTTCTCCAGTCGGACATCATTAGCGTTTATTCGCGCAAGCCTAAAGAACCCTTCCCGCTATAAGACACCATTCATGCGCATTCGCGTTTATTCATTAGCGTACCCTGTTTTGTTCCGCTTCCGCTCCTGTCGCATTATGCTTCCGCTGATCTGAAATTGTTTTGCCAAACCGCCAGGTGAAAGCCAGTACGAAATTCCTTGTATCAAGCTTATTATGGTAATTGGCATCAGTCAGGGCCAGGTTGTTGATAATTCCTTTGTTGATCTGGGTATAAAAAATATCGTTGAAGTTTAGTTTGATAGTGGTGGCTGGGGACAGCTTTTTTTGTACTCCGGCGCTCACCC
>CBHEUU010000259.1:0-6838 GCA_965990355.1 uncultured Chitinophagaceae bacterium | reverse complement strand
GACTATACCGAGATCCGCTCCGGAAGTAATTTCTCTGCCAGCCAGATAAACTCCGTCATAAAGTTGTGGACAGTATTCGCAAAGCTTTCATCTGCCAGTGTACCATCCACATTGAATTTCTTCTCTACGAAAGGCACGATCAGCAGGTAAGGGGAAGCCAGGCCAAACAACGCAGGTACCAATAATAATAATTGCTGTGAAGCACGTAAGCCGCCTAATGATCCGGGTGAGGCAGTAACAATACCAAATGGTTTATGATGCTGCTTGGGATAATGATCAAGCAGGTTTTTCATAGCAGGTGAATAACTGCCATTGTATTCCGGTGTCAGCAGAATAAAAGCATCTGCGCCAAAGATCCTTTCACTCAGGGGGCGGAATTGCTCCGGCGTTCTCTCCACACTTACAAATCATGTTTGCGCTACTGGTAATTCCCAATCTTTCATATCGATCATCCCTGCTTCATGCGGCGTATGCTGGTTGATCCAGTGCTGCAAGTGAAGGGCCACTCTGCGGGTGATACTATTTGGACGGGGACTTCCCGATATAATTTCAATTCTCATTTTCCATTGTTATTACAAAGATACTAAATTAATGTTTAAACATCAAATAATGGCGTTGGCTCAAATGAAGCGATCAGGTCTATAAACATTTTGCCAACAAACCCATCAGGATGCGCCTGAAAGTTATAATTTCGGCAACCTAAAGATATACAATGATCAACCGCAGAAAGTTCATCTTATCATCCGCATTCAGTTCTGCCGCAATGCTTGCCGGCAAGCTGGCTGCAGGTCAATCCACTCCCCGTAATCTTAAAGGCAATCCTGTAGTGATCTCCACCTGGGATTCAGGACTCTCGGCCAACCGGGCAGCCTGGGAAATACTGGGAAAAGGGGGCCGTGCCCTGGATGCCGTGGAAAAAGGGGTGATGGACACTGAGTCTTCCCTTAATTGTTGCGTGGGGCTTGGCGCCAATCCCGACCGCGATGGGTTTGTGACACTGGATGCCTGCATCATGGACGAGTTTGCCAATTGCGGCAGTGTGGCCTTCCTGGAGCGTATCAAACACCCTGTCTCTGTTGCCCGCCGGGTGATGGAAAAAACACCGCACGTAATGCTGGTCGGCAGCGGTGCTCAGCAGTTCGCTATTGCAGAAGGCTTCCCACTCGAAGAACAAAAACTGTCGGAGAGTGCGCAGAAAGCCTATACAGAATGGTTAAAGACCTCCGAATACAAACCCGTGATCAATATCGAGAGCAAAGGGCATGGACCATTTGCGCCCACACAATTTGAAAATGGTGAATGGAACCACGACACTATTGGCATGGTGGCCATGGATACCAATGGCAGCCTGAGTGGAAGCTGCACTACCAGTGGCATGGGTTTCAAGATGCGGGGACGCCTCGGAGATTCCCCCATCATTGGCGCCGGTTTGTTTGTAGACAATGAAGTGGGTGCCTGCACAGCCACTGGCCAGGGTGAGGACGTGATCCGTATTGCTGGTTCCCATACCGTAGTGGAGCTGATGCGCCAGGGATTATCTCCTGAAGCTGCCTGCAAGGCTGCCATCAACCGGATCATCCGGATAAAAGGAGAGAAGGCAAAAGGCATACAGGTAGCATTTCTTGCACTTAATAAAAAAGGGCAGGCAGGTGCTTATGCAATACAGAAAGGATTCAGTTATGCAATAAAAACAAATGCGGGAGAGAAGCTGATACCTGCTAAAAGCTTCTATAACTCCTGATTGAAATAAAATATGAGTTACCTGGTAGAAATAGCAACCTCCGATTTTTTGACTACCCGCTCCGCAGTGGAAGGCGGTGCAGACAGGATAGAGCTTTGTGCAAATCTTGCAGAAGGCGGTACTACACCCTCTGCAGGAATGGTACGAAAATGCAGGGAAGCGTTTAATGGTTTGCTTTACCCGATCATCCGGCCTCGTGGAGGGGATTTTCTTTATACAACGGAAGAGTTTGACATTATGCTGCATGATGTGAAACTTTTCAAAGATTATGGCTGCGATGGAGTAGTGATCGGTTTATTACAGGCTGATGGGACGCCTGATCTTTCCCGCACAGCCAAACTGGTAGAAGCTGCCTATCCCATGGGAATTACTTTCCATCGCGCTTTTGACCGTTGCCTCGATCCGTTTGCAGCAATGGAACAACTGATCAGCATAGGTTGTGAAAGAATACTTACATCAGGGCAGCAACCACAGGCACCCGCCGGTGTTGAATTGATCGCCCGGCTAAACCAGGCTGCCGATGAACGCATCATCATTATGCCTGGTAGTGGTGTGAGGGTTGATAATGTACGCCAACTGGCTGATCAAACCGGTTGCACGGAATTACACTCCTCGCTTCGCCGCAAAGCGAAAAGCCAGATGCAGTTCATCCATCCCGCATTTGCTTCTTCAGAAGAAAGCTATATGAACAATGCTATTGATGCAGAAGAAGTGCGTCAGCTGAAAAAAGCGCTGACAGGCAGTTAAGCCAAAATATTTCAAACATAAATCATCATCCTTCATGCGTACTATACTGTTGCTGTTTGCTTCAAACATCTTCATGACCTTTGCCTGGTATTATCACCTGAAACATGAAGGATGGCCATTATGGAAAGCGATCCTGATCAGCTGGCTGATCGCTTTTGTTGAATATTGCCTGGCAGTGCCGGCTAACAGGCTTGGACATGCTGCAGGATTCAGTCTTTTTCAACTGAAGATCGTCCAGGAAGTGATCACACTGATGGTATTTGCGGTCTTTGCTGTATTCGTAATGAAAGAAGCTTTTCACTGGCGTTACCTCGTGAGCTTCGCGTTCCTGCTGGGAGCAGTTTATTTTATGTTTACGAAAAGATTTGGCTGATCAGTACAGATGATCAATTACAGTGCTTTTCCCAACTGATCGAGTATTTCTTTTACAGATGGTCTTTTCTTATAATCAGCATTGAAAAAACGGTAGATGACTGTTGATTCTTTATCTATGATATAAGTAGCAGGGATAGGAAGATAATTCCCATTCTTTCCATTGATCTCGTCAATTTTAATACCGGCATTGCGATAGCGGGTGAGTGTATTCTCCGGCACTTCAAATTCCACATCATAGGCTTTCATGATCTTAAGCCCTTCATCGTACAATACAGGATATTCAGCCTTGGTTTTCTCTACAGTTTTAGCAACATTCTCCGGCAATTCGGGTGTAATAGCCACTAAGGTTGCTCCTTTCTCTTTGATCAGGGAAAGTGAATCTTCCAGTTTTTGAAGATACTTATTGCAGTAAGGGCACCATTCTCCACGATAGAACACCACCACTACTTTTCCTTTTTTCAAAAGATCTTTCAGCCGTACTTCATTTCCATTCTGGTCTTTGGCTTTGAAATCGGGGGCTTTGGAATTCAGGAATAAACCTTCGGGAGCTTCCTGCGCAAAAAGAAAACAAGCAGAGAAAAGCAGGACTATGAGGACGGTGATTTTTTTCATATTGTAAGAAATATCAACAAATCTACAACAGCCAGCCTGCTTAAAGAATGATTTTTTATGGGTATTAACAAAATCTTGATTTGCCTTATATTTATCCAAACTAAACTGCTAATATACATGAGTGACAAACATGCAACCCGATTCGTACTCTATGCACTGCTTGGACTAATACTTACCACTGCTGGTATCATCTGCCTTGTTTATGGATCAGCTACTAAAGCTTCAAACGACTGGGTTTTCTGGGCTGTTGTTTCTGCTATTTGTGTAAACGCCGGTCTGCTTCTGCTGGGAAAAAGCATTGTTCATAAGATAAAAGCAGATCTGGCGCAAAGAAGAAGGCAGCACCACTAGCCAGGGGTTATGGCGCTATCTGCGCTCTTCTCATTTCCAGTTTTCCATCCGGAACAGCGGTGGCTGCATCCGGAAAATGCTCATCCAATACCCAACCAATATTCCGTGCATAATAGTCGCGATAAATGCCATATACTGGTGTTCCGTCTATAAAAGTTCCTGTGCCTGGATCGATCTCGTATTTTTCTTCCAGCACAATAGTATTAGGATAAGTAACTGGACCAAGTGAAGTAGTAAAATTGGAGTTTACATCTTTCTGTACAACAGTAAACACGATCCGCACTTTTACTGCGACACCTCCAATAGCTCCGGAATAAGCGGCTGTCGTCCAGCTGTGGCCTACCGGCTGATCATCCTTCATAAAAATGAATTCCACTTTTTGAGAAGCATCAAAACCGAGGTAAGACTGAAGATCTGAATAGCGGAAATATTCACCGCCGGATTTACGGTAACTGTCTATATCCTGGAAGGGTGTATTTACCAGGTCGTCTGTCGCTTCAAATGTATTGAAAGGGTTTCCGTTGATCGTTGTGGTTCCGGGTTTTGCCCTGATCAGTATGGAATCATCAGCTACATCATCCTGTTCATAGCTCCAGTTGCTGCTGGCCGTGCGGGGAAAATAATCTTTTAACGGTGCTGTTGCGAGTACATCAATAGAGAAGCTGCAGGTACTGCTGCCGGCAGTCACCGGAATAGTTGTAGAACCTGCTGTTACAGGAGTGCCGGATCCCTGAAGTGTGATGGTTTGCGCACCGGTAAGCAGGGTGCCTGTTCCGGAAAATGTCATCCCATTACTTTCAGCAGTACTGACGGAATAAGTTCCTGCTGTGGTCACATTCACTTTTATCACTACTGAGTTAGTAACGGCATTAAGCGCCACACCCACTACATAATCACCACCTGCTACATAATCCATACAGGTGCCGGGGCTGCCATTGAATGTGAAATCTGCCGGGCCGCCGCTTCCTGCAGGCAATACGGTAACAGCAATGATGCATTCTGAACTGTCGTATCTGACTGTGAAATTATTAATGCCTTCCAAAAGAGGTGTGCCATTGCCCTGAAGGGTTACTGTATTAATACCAGTGGCGGAGAAACTGCCGGTGCCACGGAAATAGTAACCATTTACTGTATCAGTATAGATCAGGTAAGGGCCTGTTTTAAGCACATTCACCTGCACTTCAATCGTGTTGCTTGTTGCTACCAAAGCTACGCCTGCCTCATAAGTGCCTGCAACTTCTTTGGGAAGGCAGTCACCCGTAACATCACTCTGAAGCGTACCTTCCGAAGAAATTCCTTCTCCGTTTTCGAAGCTTACCTCTTTCTGACAGGAATAGAGGAGAATAAGGCCGGTAAACAGTAACCCGCAAAGTTTCTTCATAAAAGGTATAATTAGGATGCTTAAAAATAAGAGTTTTTTCCCACTAAGACCACAAAGGTCACAAAGAAGACTCCATCATGGCAAACACTTTGTGTTCTTTGTGGTCTTAGTGGGAAAAATTCAAATTGAGCCACTAGCTATTTTCGTGTAAAACTATAATAGCCAGATTTTTTAGCTATCTTTTCGGCCGAAGTATGGCTTGATTAACCCAACCTATTCTGCTATGAAACATGCCTTCCTTTTTATACTCTTTTCCCTACTGGCATTTCCCTCGTTTTTTGTTTCAGCACAAACTCCATCGGTAGAAATATTAACCTCCGGTACCAAAACCAGCCTGCGTGGGCTCAGTGTTGTCAACGATAACATTCTCTGGGTAAGCGGCAGCGGTGGGGTGGTAGGCAAAAGCAGCAATGGCGGCAAAACCTGGAAATGGATCACCGTACCAGGGTTTGAAAAAACAGAGTTCCGCGATATAGAAGCTTTTAATGCCGATGTAGCCATTGTAATGGGAATTGGCGAACCTGCTTACCTGCTAAAGACAAATGATGGTGGCGATACCTGGAAGATCGTATACGAGAACAGGGAAAAAGGTATGTTCATGGACGCAATGGATTTTTCCACTCCACGGGATGGAATAGTCATTGGCGATCCCATCAATGGAAAAGCCTTTATTGCGTTTACACACGATAGTGGCAATTCCTGGGAAGCACTGCCCTTTGCAGACAACCGCGTAACGCTGGATAGCGGTGAAGCTTTTTTTGCATCAAGCGGTACCAATGTCCGTCTCTTTGAAAACGGACAGTACTATCTTGCCAGTGGGGGCACCCGTGCCAGGCTTATCGGACCGGCCGGCACTGTTACACTTCCATTGCTGCAGGGAAAAGAATCCACCGGCGCAAATTCTATTGATGTATTTGATAACGGCATTCCTATCAAACCCGGCAATCGCATGGTGATTGTGGGAGGTGATTTTGCCGCTGATTCCTCCCGCGAAAAGAATTGTGTGTATACCACCAATGGTGGGAAAACCTGGCGCACGCCCAAAATACCTCCACATGGCTATCGCAGTTGCGTGGAATATCTTTCCAAAAAAGATCTGCTTGCCTGCGGCCTTAATGGAGTTGATTATTCTGACGACGGTGGCAAGAACTGGCAATGGATCAGCAAAGAGGGCTTTCATGTAGTCCGTATTGCAAAAGTGGGAACAACAGTCTACCTCGCAGGAAATAAAGGAAGGGTAGCAAGGATCAATTGGGATAGATGAGATTGAATTTATCTTCGCAGAACAGATGGATTACATCAAAGAATACCGCCGCTTTATCTATAGCCATTACCTGGCAGATGGTGTGCGTATTACGGCAGGTGTTTTATTACCCTCACTCATATTAAGCTACTTCAACCAGTTGCAACTGGGCATCTTCATTTCACTGGGCGCCCTTTGCGTAAGCATCACTGATAATCCCGGCCCCATTCATCATCGCCGGAATGGATTGCTGATCTGTTGCGGTATCGTTTTTCTCGTTAGCCTGCTGGTAGGATTTTCTTTACCGGTGAAATGGCTTTTAATGCTGGTGCTGCCGGTGCTGTGCTTTTTCTTTTCCATGATAGGCGTGTATGGAGCGAGGGCTACT
>CBHEUU010000258.1:0-6847 GCA_965990355.1 uncultured Chitinophagaceae bacterium | reverse complement strand
TGATTCTTCTTCGTCATAAATAATAGTTTTAATATCTTTTGGTTCGTATCTGCTTTCTAAGTCTGGATTATATTTAAGAGGTACACTCTCATTTATTAAAAGATTATTATCTAAAATTTGGAAATAAATAATTTTTACTATCAGAGAAACAGCACTTCTTCACCGCTGCTTTCATTAATACCATTTGTTTTCAGGTAAACATTAAAAAGCGTCATGATCGCTTCTCTGCCATCATTACCCAGGTACAGTGAATAATTGTTTACATAAAGATCAATATGCTGCCGCATCACGGCCTCACTCATTTCCTGTGCATGTGATTTTACATAAGCTGTTATTTCAGGATAATTAGCAAATGCGTAATCAAGACTTTTGCGGATCAGTTCATCCACTTTTACTGCAACAGATCTTTTTATCGACTGGCTGATGGCAATGCCTCCCAAAGGAATAGGTGCATTCATTTTTTCTTCCCAGTATTCTCCCAGGTCTTTTACTTTATGCAGTCCTTTATCCTGGTAGGTGAACCTGTTTTCATGAATGATCACACCCAGCGCAGTTTCTTTTTTGATCACTGCATCTTCAATGGAAGAAAAGATCATGAATTTCTTATGTGTAGCTGAAGGGTAGGCAAAGCTGAATAGCAGGTGTGCCGTGGTGTTCACTCCCGGCAAAGCCACCAGGGCATCGCCGATGCCGGACTGGTAAATTGAAGGATCATCCTGGGTGATCAGCAAAGGACCTACGCCTTTACCGAGCGCACTGCCGGCATTCAGCAATACATAATTATCGAGTGACTGAAAAAAAGCAGGAAAACTCAGTTTGGTAATATCCAGTTTTCCTTCCAGCGCCCACTGGTTCAGGGTTTCTACATCTTCCAGCACAGCTTCAAATTCCAGGCCTTCTGTATCAATTTTTTTATTGACCAGTGCATCAAAAATAAATGTGTCGTTAGGGCAGGGAGAAAAACCAAGATTCAGCTTCATGTAAAATATATAAAATAATTTGGGCTTGCCCGGGCTCCGGATCAATATCCAGGGAGGTCCGGGGTCTGCAAATATCCGGATTAAACCGGGTTACAGGGAGTTTAACAAACGGATTAACTCATTGTTAAGATTGGCGACAGATTCTTTTATTTTCCAGTTCTTTTTATTCCGCTCGCCTACATAATTGGAAATGCCGCGCAATTGAAGAAAAGGAATGTTTTCCATCAGGCAAACATAATGCAACGCTGCTCCTTCCATGGATTCAACTACAGGTTTATATTTAGCTTCATATAAACGTGCTGTTTGCGGGGAACTGGTAACCTGGTTTACCGATACGGCCGGCACTTTTTTAAGGCTGTTCCGCTTCAGTAAATGGAGCCCCGGATTTACCAGCCAGCCTTTTTTATAAGGCAACTGGTTGGGTTGTGCAAAACCCATATCAAAAACACTGTGAAATTGTTTTTTCTCCATCACTCCGAGATCGGCAATAGTGTCTTTTTTAATGGCGACGACTGTACCGAGCGGCAGGTTTGTATCAAAGCAACCTCCTATGCCTGCTTGTATTACAAGGTCAGGTTTTTTTATCTGTAATTGTTTCTGAAGGTTGTAAGTGGCAGATGTTAGTCCTACTCCGGTTATTAAAACATCAATATGTATGTCTACATAAAATGGTACATCACTGTTGCGGTAATGTTCCAGGAAGGGAGCAATTTCGAAAGGAGTGGCGGCGGCCAGTAAACAGTTCATGATAAATCAAAGATAGCGAATGAGGGTATCCTTCCCGTCTTCCCGCCTTACCGGTAAGGCGGGAAGGAGTCGTTTTGAAGGGATATTGGCTTATTTGTTAGATGGGGTTAATCTGCCTAATTTTGCAGGCTATTTCTCTTACACGTTGAGAGCTAAAACTTAATACCAAAAGTATGGTGTACCTGACCAGGGTTGAGCATTTCAATGCGGCACATAAGCTTTATAACCCCTCCTGGAGTGTTGAAAAAAATGAAGAAATATTTGGCAAATGTGCCAATGAAAACTGGCATGGGCATAATTATGAACTTTATGTTACAGTAAAGGGATCGCCTGATCCTGACACTGGTTTTGTGTTTGATGTAAAACGACTGAGCAATATCATCCGTGAGCAGGTGATTGAAAAAGTGGACCACCGCAACCTGAACGTTGATGTAGAGTTTATGAAAGGGCAATTGTGCAGCACCGAAAACCTGGCGATCGCTATCTGGAAAGAACTGGCAGCACATTTACCTCAGACTGTGCAATTGCATTGCATCAAATTGTATGAAACACCCCGCATTTACGTGGAATATTTCGGGGAATAAGCCAACAATACAGCACGGATATTGTTGATATTTCTTTTATTGTTTGTAATTTGACTATCATGAACAAAGTAGCCGTTTTCCGGAAAGAACATTTCAATGCGGCCCACCGGTTGTATAATGCTGCGTGGGACCAGGCTACCAATGAACGTGTTTTTGGTAAATGTGCCTTACCGAACTATCATGGACATAATTATGAACTCGAGGTGAAAGTGGTAGGAGAGCCGGATGAGCGTACGGGTTTTGTAATGGATATGAAAGAGCTTGGCAATCTCGTGCAGCAGGAAGTGCTTCAGCGGTTTGATCATCGCAACCTGAATTTGGATACTGTTGAATTCAAAGAACTGAATCCAACAGCAGAGAATATCGTCATTGTTATTTACAATCTCTTAAGACCGCATATTGCGAAAGAACTGGACCTGCAGGTACGTTTGTATGAAACGCCGAGGAATTTTGTAGAATACCCGGCCTGATTGGACCATTTATCAAGAACAGAACTGATACAGATATGGGATACACAAAAAATGAGCATTATGATGAGGCCGTTACAAATGGCCTGATAGATAATTACCGCCAGGTGCTTCATCATCTTGGCGAGAATCCTGAGAGGGAGGGTTTGCAAAAAACCCCGGAACGCCTGGCCAAAGCCATGCAGTTCCTTACGCAGGGTTATCAGACTGATGCGCGCGCCATACTCGATTCAGCTAAATTTCATGAGCCCGTCAGTGAAATGATCGTGGTAAAAGATATCGAGCTGTACAGCATGTGCGAACATCACATGCTTCCTTTTTTTGGTAAAGCCCATATTGCATATATACCGAATGGCTGGATCACCGGGCTTTCCAAACTGGCCAGGGTGGTGGATGCCTATGCCCGCCGCCTTCAGGTGCAGGAACGGCTGACAGTGGAGATCATGAATGCCATCAAGGAGTCTCTGAATCCGCTGGGTGTGGCAGTTGTCATTGAAGCCCAACATCTTTGCATGATGATGAGGGGTGTGCAAAAACAAAATTCGGAGACCACCACGTCAGCTTTTGATGGAGAATTCCATAAAAATCCTACCCGCAGTGAGTTTTTAAAACTGATCAGCTCCAATCTTAATCACCGCTGACAATTTTAGATATTGTGCTACAAAGATTTTTTTTCTTAAAACCTTTGTGGCATTTTTGTTTGTATAACTACCACGTACATGAAGCATGCCTATGTTTTTCCCGGCCAGGGATCTCAGTTTCCGGGAATGGGAAAGGAACATTACGACAACAGTGCATTTGCCAAGAAATTATTTGAACAATCAAACGAAGTATTAGGTTTCCGGATATCCGATATTATGTTCGGAGGCAGTGAAGAAGACCTGAAACAAACCAATGTAACACAACCTGCCGTTTTCCTGCATTCCATCATCGCTTTCCGTAGCATAGACAGTGCTAAGCCTGATATGGTAGCCGGTCATTCGTTGGGTGAATTTTCTGCACTGGTGGCCAATGGCACATTAAGTTTTGACAGCGCCCTGCAACTGGTAGCTATCCGGGCTAAAGCCATGCAGCAGGCTTGTGAGATCAATCCTTCCACTATGGCGGCAGTGCTGGGTTTGGCTGATGAAAAAGTAGAAGCAATATGTAAAGAGGTACAGACTGAAACCGGCGAGATCGTTGTGCCGGCCAACTATAACTGTCCTGGTCAACTGGTGATCAGCGGCAGCCTTAAAGGAATTGAGATCGCTTGCGAAAGAATGAAAGCTGCAGGTGCTAAACGTGCACTCGTATTACCGGTTGGCGGTGCTTTCCATTCACCATTGATGGAACCAGCGAAAACCGAATTGAAAGCAGCAATTGAATCCACCGATTTTCATACACCCACCTGCGCAGTTTATCAAAACGTGGTGGCCAAAGCTGTTTTTGACAGGGAAGAGATCAAGCAAAACCTGATTGATCAATTAACAGGCCCTGTCCGCTGGACGCAAAGCGTGCAGGCCATGATAGCCGATGGCGCTTCCACTTTCACTGAAGCCGGACCCGGTAAAGTGTTGCAGGGATTGATATTAAAGATCAATAAAGAAGTGCAGGCAAACGGTGTGAGTTAAATGGAACAATTGATCCAACCGCCATCCAGGCGTGCATTATATTTCTTATAGAAATTGATAGCAGGTTCATTCCAATCCAGTACCTGCCATACCATTCCGCTGAATCCTTTTTCTTTAACCTCTTCAATAAGCCGGTCAAACAGCATTTTGCCCAATCCATTGCCGCGCATCTTTTCTGTAACGATCAGATCTTCCAGGTAAAGACGCTGGCCTTTCCAGGTGGAATAGCGGATATAATACAAAGCAAACCCTTCTATTTTCCCGTCCACTTCAGTTACAAAAGCCCACCAGACAGGATTGGGTCCAAATCCACTTTCTACAAAGTGATCAAAATTGACTGTTACTTCTTCTGGCGCCTTTTCATATTCTGCCAGTTCCCATACCAGTTCCATAAGCCTGGGGCAATCCTCTTTGACAGCCCTTCTTATCGTTATCTGCATATTATCCGTTTTCGAGTGATTGGTTAAGATCGTTAATAATATCCTGTATGTTTTCTATTCCTACATTCATTCTTATCAGTCCATCGGTTATGCCATATTTTTCCCTGAGTTCTTTGGGCACACTGTAATGTGTCATGGATGCAGGATGGGATAATAAAGTATCGCATGTTCCCAGTGATACAGTTCTTATGCACATCTTTAGTTTGTTCATGAAATCAATTCCTCCCTGTAAACCATTCTTCAGTTCAAAACTCAGCATGGCGCCCGGATGGCGCATTTGCTTAATTGCTGTATAATGGTCCGGATGTGAAGCAAGACCTGTATAATTCACTTTCGCTACCGCTGGATGCTGCTCCAGGAAATTAGCTACTTCCACTGCATTATGGCAATGCCGTTCCATCCTTACTTCCAGTGTTTTTATACCATTGATAAGCAGGAATGCATCGAAAGAATTGGAATTGCCGCCAAGCAAGCGGTGCACTTTAGTGATATTGGTTTTCATTTTCTCAATATCCTTACCTAATAAGATACCCCCTATAGCAGTGCCATGCCCGTTCAGGAATTTGGTAGTGGAATGCGCTACATAGTCTACTCCATATTTAAAAGGCTGTTGCAGATAAGGAGTAGCGAAAGTATTATCACAGGCGACTGTTAATCCATATTTGCGGGCCAGTTTGGTCAGCTCTTCAATATCCACACACTGAATGGTAGGATTGGCGGGCGTTTCAATGTAAAGCATTTTGATTGACTTATCCTGCTTCATTGCTTCTTCGGCTTTATTGAGATCGCGCAGATCAGCAATTACGGAACCAATGCCTAAAGGAGGCAGGATGCGGTGGATCAGTTCCTCTGTACCGCCATATAAAGAGAAATGCGAAAGCACTTTATCGCCACTTTTCAATTCAGCCAGCATCAATGTGGAAATAGCCGCCATACCGGATGCATGCAATATGCCTTTTACTTCCTGCGGAAGACCAAATGTTTCCAGCCCTGCGATCTTTTCTTCTGCTTCGGTCATTGTAGGGTTGCCCCAACGGCTGTAGATATAACCGTCTTCCTTACCACTGAAGCGGCGCATGCCCTGCTCCGCTGTATCATACACATAAGTGCTGCTGGCATAGATTGGCACCAGGTGTGCATAGGATGGATCTTTTTCATGTCCGCCATGAATGGCCAGTGAACTGAAACCGGAGAGGGGAGAATTATTATCCATGATAGTCAATTAAACTGTTGGGCTTTTTTGAGGCTTCAAAAGTAGATGAATAAACTGGGATGGAGAAGGGACTATAATTGTACTGTCCGGTTAATTTCATTCTTCAGCCATAAATAAACCGGCAGGATATTAATATCATTGATCTTGCTGATATTAATGGTATTGATCTTTTGCTCCAGTTTCTTGCTTTCCCGGGCAGGCAGTTGCCGGAGGTTGCTGTATTTGTCGATGAACTGGAAAAATGTTTCCAGCAGTTCTATAATGGCCAGTTGTTCCTGGCCGTATTCTTCAGCGAGTTTAGTGTGCAGCAGGTTGTATGCTTCTTTATAAGCCCATTCCAGTTCACCGGTAAGATAAAAATAAATGCTGCTGATTATCCGGAAATAAACGCGGTGTTGCAGCGGGATGGTCGTATAATTTACCGGCAGGCCCTGCTTGATCTCTGCTGTTTTGCGGAGACCGATATACGCAGTGAGTTTATAAATAGTGTACCAATTTTGCGCATAACCAGTATCGCTTACTTCCTTTTGCAATTGCTGTAATACATGAATGGTTTTTTCATATTCCCCTATATTCAGCAGGTTGATGATATAGTTGGCATATAATTTTTCTTTGGAAGCAAGCGTGTTCATTTCTTTTAAATGGTCGTTGATGGCTTTGCTTAAATAGATATCAGCCTGTTCAAAATCGCCCAGCTGTTGTAAGGTCCGGCCAATACCCAGCAGCACATTGACAAGCAGATCTGTAATATGTTTATCTCCCGGTGCATGCGTTTGCAATGCCTGGTAGGCTTTCAGGTAATGGGT
>CBHEUU010000257.1:0-6848 GCA_965990355.1 uncultured Chitinophagaceae bacterium | reverse complement strand
ATGGTGGTGGTGGTACGGGCAAGGGACTAAGGCACTCGCGAAAACTTCTTTTGCAAAAGCACTTGATCATGCCGGCAGCAGGAGAAGAACGGGTGCCGAAGCCCAAGCCCGTTAAAACAGAAGCTTAGCCAAATATGTTCCTGGCGCTAGAATCTATCAGTTACAACAAATTTTTATACCAGCGTTATGATGAAGAATACCTTTCGTTTTGCTGTGCTGGCTATACTCATAACAGGCATATCTTTTCAGGGCTGCCTGTCATATAAATCACCTTATGGAAATGGTTGGTCGGCAGTACATGCTGATGGCCACAATTCCGATTACTCGACTAAGAGAGGAGCCAGGAAAATAGAATTTGCATGGCAAAGAAAATTTGAGGGCACCATTAACCTTGGAGCTCCGAATTTAATCCTGTTGCTTATATGAAAGGCACTGAAGATTGTCCCTGCGCCAATACACCCGCCTTCGACGCCACAGAGACCCTTTACCAGACGCCACATTTTTTACAGTCGGCACTACTAAACCGCATAATAATTCAAACAATCATTAACTATCAACATGCACTCTTCATCTGCTAAAATGTACTTCCTATCAGCTATCAGCTCAGAATTATTCTTTCTGCGGGTTGGTACCGGGAAAACAAGACTATACATCATACTGGTCTTATGTCTGTGTTATACGAATCCAATCTCAGCTCAAATGGGCAAAACATCTATTCTCAAGGCAGGAGTTGGCATCAACTTTTTCAGTAATCATAATGGAAGCCAAAGTGTGCCAATCATGGGAGTAAGTGTTGGACTGTCACCCACTCTGCCGCTATCAAAAAGAATATACCTGAGACCTGAAATTTCGTTTTCAATGAAAGGTGGCAGGATTGACTATCTCGCTGGCAATATTTTCAACGGAAATGTCCGTTATCATATCAATTACCTCGAGGTACCGGTCATGATCGGTATACAGGCAAACGCGTGGCTGGCATTGGAAGCAGGAGCTTATGGCGCGATAAAACTGGGTGGGAATTTTGACTTCCAGGGATCCTTTACATACGGTTACGGGATTTTCGATCGCGACGACTTAGAAGATTTTGATTATGGCTCCGCGGCAGGCGTGGTATTGAAAACCCGCTTTATACAGATCGGGATACGATACTATCATGGTCTTAATTCCGTTGCTGATAATGAAAAGTCAGGTCTCTTACTGGGTGATGCAGTAAATAATACCGTTCAACTTTGTATTCAAACAAAACGTTTTCGCCGAAATAAAGGTTAATACAGCAATCACAGCATCTCAATCCGGCGGCAATGAAGAAATGGAAAGAGGTAATCATAAATATAATTCAACTAATCCTATTGATCTTAGCATTCCTGGTATTTGCTTATTGGTATCATGTCAATTCATGCTATGAATGCTATTTTTGCTATAATAACCGGGCCTGCTACTATTGCACTTGTTACGACTACTATTCCTGTTTCACAGTTGTAGTAACCACTGACAGAGAGTGAGATTAAATTAAGCATTTACTGAATTACCTAAGCACCTGGCATCGCCCTGGCTCCAAACAACGGTCTTCCATAAACCTGTGCTGATATACACGTTGAGCGCGGGTTTCCGTGAAACAAAAAACCGGACATCCCTCAACAAATTTGAGTTGTCCGGTGAGGAGGTCCTAGCGGATTCGAACTGGTGTACGATCCGCCGCGGCGGAAGAGCTCTGCCTACCCCCAAATAACAAAGGGAGCCTTCTTTCGAAGATTCCCTTTTCGAGGTCCCGACCAGATTCGAACTGGTGTACGAGCTTTTGCAGAGCTCTGCCTAGCCACTCGGCCACAGGACCAATTATTTATTCAGCAGATCGCTCTGCCTATCCGCCGCGGCGGACACAGGACCATTATTTCACTCTGCCCTACCCACCGTGTGGCGGACACAGGACCATTTTCCTCTTTTTTTGAACAGGCGCAAAAATAGGATATTTTTGGTTATTGAACAGAAGCTTTTCACATTAAATAAGTTATATGAGCCGCATTGCAGAATCCGAGCTGATTATCAACCCAAGGGGAGCCGTATACCACCTCGATCTCAGGCCCGAAGAAATTGCCGGCACTGTCATCACAGTCGGTGATCCGGACAGGGTAAAAGAAGTAAGCAAATACTTCGACTCAATTGAAATAAAAAAGCAGCACAGGGAATTCGTTTCGCATACAGGCTATGTGGGTAAGAAAAGACTAACGGTGCTTTCTTCGGGTATCGGGCCGGATAATATCGATATCGTTATGAACGAGCTGGATGCGCTGGCGAATATCGACTTTGAATCAAGACAAATAAAAGCTAAACTAACCTCTCTGAATATTATCCGCATTGGCACTTCTGGTTCCCTGCAGGCTGATATCCCCGTCGACAACTTCGTAGCATCTACGCATGGCTTAGGGATAGATAACCTTCTCAATTTCTACCGCCACGAGCAAAACGAAGAAGAAAACCAATTGCTTCACTCCTTTGTTACACATACACAAATGCACGGACAAATAGGCCACCCCTACGTTAGCGGAGCTGCCCCTTCCCTGCTCAAGCACTTTGTAAAGGATTTTCACCAGGGAATCACCGTTACCTGCCCCGGATTTTATGGCCCGCAGGGCCGGATCCTGCGATTGGGAGTGCGCAATCCGGAACTGATCAACCGCCTCACGGATTTCCGTTTTGGCCAGCACCGGATCACCAATTTCGAAATGGAGACTTCCGCGATCTATGGCCTGGGAAAACTATTAGGGCATAACTGCTTAGCGATCAATGCCATTGTAGCCAACAGGGTTCAAAAAGAATTCTCCAAAGATGGAAAAGCAGCCGTGGAAAATCTCATTAAAAAATTCATTGAGATATTTGCGGAAAATATTTGATCATTAAAGACATCTTTTACTTATTTACAGATCATGACGCTTCTTTTTTATAAATACCAGGGAACAGGAAATGATTTTATCGTGGCCGATAATCGAACCAATGAATATTCCTCTCTAACCACCGACCAGATTCGCCGCCTCTGCGACCGCCGTTTTGGTATCGGCGCAGATGGCCTGATGCTGTTGAACCAAAAAGCCGGCTACGATTTCGAAATGAAATATTTCAATGCCGACGGCCGGGAAGGCAGCATGTGCGGAAATGGCGGACGCTGTATTACCAAATTCGCCTATCACCTGGGCATCCACCGCTCAGAATACCATTTTCTCGCAGTAGACGGTGATCATGAAGCCGAAATCGACACCGATGGCATCGTTTCGCTGAAAATGCAAAACGTGAACAAGATCCAGCGATTCCACAGCGATTTTATTCTGAATACCGGCTCCCCCCATTATATCAAACCCGTAAACGAAGTAATGGACCTTGACGTATATCAAAAAGGCCGCGATATCCGCTACAGTAAAGACTTCGAAGCCGAGGGAATTAACGTGAACTTTGTAGAACAGGTAACCGATGACAAGATCATTGTCCGCACCTACGAGCGCGGCGTCGAAGATGAAACCTATTCCTGCGGCACCGGCGTCACTGCCGCTGCGTTGGTCTATTACCACAACGAGAATGGCTTCAATGATGTAGAAGTAAAAACCCTCGGAGGCACCCTGACTGTAGAATTCGACCGCCTGGGTGAAGAAAGCTACGTGAATATCTGGCTTTGTGGTCCGGCAGAGAAAGTTTTCGAAGGACGTGTGGAAGTCAAATAATCCTTATGTTCGCGCAGCATCCTTTCTTTTTCTACTTTACTCTACGTTATGATCCAGTACTTCAAAAATATCAATCACCAGACCGTTGAAATTGACAAACCTGAAGACGGCTCCTGGGTGAATGTGCTGCCACCTCTGAAACAGGAAGAATTTACTGAGCTGTCAGGCAAACTCGATATTCCTATCGACTTCCTGACCGACTCACTGGATATTGACGAAAGAAGCCGTTTTGAAAAAGAAGCCACGGTAAAACTGCTGGTGATCAAAACGCCGACTGAAAATAATTCTTTCAATGAAAGCGATGCCTATTATATCACCATCCCGATTTGCATAATACTGACGCATACACAGATCGTAACGGTCAACTCTTTTGAAAACTCCGCCATCAAAAAATTCCTGAGCACTTTTCAAAACCGCCATCCGGACAAACGGAATATGATGGTGCTTAAAATATTTGAGAAAGTAGTGCAGAATTTCATGGAGCATCTTAAGGAGATCAACCAGCGAAGGAATGTATTTGAACAAAAACTGTATGATTCCAGCAAGAATGAACATTTACTGGAATTGATGCGCATCCAGAAAAGCCTGGTGTATTTAGTTACAGCCCTTCGTTCAAATGAACTGCTTTTTGTAAAACTCGAGCGGACAAATTTCCTGGGGTTGAATGAAGAAGAAAAGGAATTCCTGAACGACCTGATCGTTGACAATTCACAGGCTCTTGAAATGGCGAACATCTATACCAATATCCTGAGCAGCACTCTTGATGCGTTTGCCAGCATTATCGCCAATAACCAGAACCAGGTATTGAAACGCCTCGCGGTGATCACCATTGTGCTTACCTTTCCCGTTTTAATAGCCAGTTTGTTTGGCATGAACGTGCCGAGTGGATTTGAAGAATCTCCTTATGCTTTTTATATTGTTGTATTCCTTTCACTGGTTATTTCACTAACCGTAGGTTGGTGGTTCCTGCGTAAAAAAATATTCTGAACAAATGCATTTTTTCAATATCCGTGTTTACGGCATCCTGATCAATGATAAAAAACAGGTTTTAGTAAGTGATGAATACATCCGTGGCAACTATTACACCAAGTTTCCCGGCGGCGGACTGGAATTCGGTGAAGGCACCCGCGATTGCCTGAAGCGTGAATTCATGGAAGAAATGAACCTGAACGTTGAAGTGGGTGAACATATCTACACTACTGATTTTTTCCAGATGTCTGCTTTCAACCCGGAACACCAGATCGTTTCCATCTACTATGCCGTAAAAGCACTGGAAGAAATAAAAGTGCCATTGCGTGAAAAAGCTTTTGATTTTGACGGACCTCAATTAGATATCTATCAGCGTACCGGCGAAACAGAAACATTCCGCTTTGTTGACTGGAATATTTTTTCAGCAGAGGCAGTTACTTTGCCAATTGATAAAGTAGTCGCAGAAATAGTTCGGAGCCGTTAGTCAGCCATAGCTGCTTTTTTCATCTCCGCAGCCTGCTCATGTCCCAGGTATTTTTCAATCCAGTTGTGCACGAGGTAAATAACCGGTGTTAATATGATCGCTATTATAAACTTGTAGATGTAATTTACAATACCCACAGCTATAAATAATTTAAACGGCCACACAAAATCATTCCCGGAACTGTTCACCCTTGTTCCTACATAAAAAGCAATAAACAATACCACAAAGCTGTCGATAAACTGCGATATCAATGTTGAACCTGTTGCCCGAAGCCAGATATTCTTCTCCCCTGTTGCCTTCTTTATTTTATGGAAAACAAACACATCAATCAATTGACTTAAAATAAAAGCAGCCAGTGAGCCAATAATAATAAATCCACCCTGGCCCAATACGCTGTTGTATGCTTTTTCCATATCCGGCACACCACTCCCCTGCTTACTCGTAATAAAAAAATCAGCAGGCGTTAACTTCATCGCTCCATAAAAAACAATAAAAGCAAAAGCTATCAGCCCTGCGGTGAGCCAGGAAAGAAACCGTACACCTTTCATGCCATAGTATTCATTGATAATATCCGTCATTATAAAAACAACAGGCCACAACAATACGCCGGCTGTAAGATTGAATGAATACACATCACCGAAAAGATGTATCTGAAAAGGCGAAATGCCCAATGTTTTTTCCAGGGAAAATATTTTAACGCCGATTATTTCAGCGATCAGCGCATTGGCAATGAATATGCCGCCCAGGATAATAAAAAGCCTTGTCGGCTTATTTTTGATGATAGTATGGATCATTAAGATAAAAGATATAAAATCCAAGGATAAATAAAAACAGGATATTCGCCAGCACCAGCCATAAAGGCACATAGACTGTCAGCCTTCTTTTGATAAAAAGAACGGCCAGGTAGCAAAGATTGACAGCCGGAACTGTTATCAGCCCTATTGCATAACCAATGATCCTAATAGTGGAAGTAATGGCCTCTTCATTGAGCCAATCCCTGATCTGAAGAGAGATCGCGAGAAGGAAAAAAATGCCGCAAATGAAAGCCAGTCTTGACAAAAATAATAGCCAGCGCATCCGTGATTTTCGTCTAAAATAGCATTATTTTGTCAGCCGGAAGCCCAAAGCTTTCCACGAGGATGGGATAACTTAAACCCTCTTTAAAAAAATATTACGGATGAAAAACGATCTTGTTAAAAAGATACTCCCCCATATCATCGCGATTGTAGTTTTCCTTATTGTGGCCCTTATTTTTTGTAAGCCGGTCCTGGAAGGAAATGAACTCACCCAGCACGATATCGTAAACTGGAAAGGTATGGCGCAAAATGCTTTTGACTATAAAGAAAAGCATGGTCATTTCCCTCTCTGGAACACGAATCTCTATGGCGGTATGCCCAATTACCAGATAGCGATGGAAGGAAAATCTGTTTTGCCTGATCTCACTTCATGGCTTTCCCTCGGTCTTCCCAAACCAATCAATTTCTTCTTTCTTGCCAGCCTTTTCTTTTATATACTTTGCCTGATATTGAACATACGTCCCGTGGTAGCCATACTGGCATCTCTGGGTTATGCGTTCTCTACCTATAACCCTGTTGTGATCAATGCAGGCCATGATACACAAATGCTGGCTACTGCTTATATGCCCCTGTTGCTGGCCGGCCTTATTGCGATCTATGATAAGAAAT
>CBHEUU010000256.1:0-6874 GCA_965990355.1 uncultured Chitinophagaceae bacterium | reverse complement strand
CCACGTTCTCCGGAGCCAGCAATCCTCTTTGGATAAGCCAGGTGTTATCATCATTATTATAAATGGATTCATCGGTGATAGAACTCCACATACTGTATTCAAAGCCGCGGCCAAAACCGGGATCAGTACCATCACCTTCTTTATCCTGTAAGCGGGCGCCGATATAACGGTTCACCACGTACGCTTCAAATACAACAGAGTCGGAAAGCACAACCGTTTCTGCAATCTTATCTGTCGGTTGGATCTCCAGGAAATTCTTTTTGCACGATGTAGCAGTTATAGCAACTGTACATGCGATATATAAAAACTTATTAAGTTTCATGTCTTGTAATGTTGAAAATTAAAACCTGACGTTTACACCTACGTTAATGATCCGCTGCTGTGGATAGAACTGTCCACTGCCGCTGTTGCCTTCCGGATCATAATCCTTCACTTTGGTAATAGTGAAAAGATTGAAAGCATTCACATAGACTCTCACTGATTCCATGCGGATACGGGAAAGCACAGATTCCGGCAGTGTATATCCCAGTTCAATATTCTTCATCCGTAAAAACGAAGCATTATTCAACCAGAAAGTGCTGTTGTACAAACCACCATTTACTGAAGCGGAAGCTCTTGTGTCAACTCTTGGATAAGAGCCATTAGGATTGCTTGGGCTCCAGCGGTTGTCGGCCCAGCTGCTATAGAAATTACCAACGGTCCCTGATTCAGGCAATACGTATTGACTTACCTGTGCCTGACCTGCCAGTACAAAAGACAGGTCCAGGTTGGAATAACCTAATGACACCACTGCACCATAAGATATACGTGGAATATTTCCATATTTGCTTCTCACCTGGTCGTCTGCTGTAATAGCGCCATCTTTATTATAATCCTGGTAAATCAGATCACCAGGTTGTGCACCGCTCAAATGTGGTGATGCATCAATCTCAGCCTGCGTACGGTAAATACCGATGGCATTATATAACAAATATGTGTTCAAAGGATTGCCTGTCTGACGCTGGTAGTCCAGTACGCCGGGCGCTTCGTCAATGAATACGATATTGCTTTTAGCATAAGTGAAATTACCGGTGATGCTATAGTGCAATTTTGATTTCTTATTTTGATAACCCAGTGTTGTTTCAAAACCATTGTTATCAACTTTACCAATATTCTCAGAAGGCACCAGTGGATCAGCTGCAAAAGGGTTCACGATACCTGACACAAAAGGAATGGATGCATTTCTTGTTGCCAGGATATTGGAACGTTTCTGCTGGAAGTAAATAAACTCGACATAAAAATTTTTAAAAAATGTTCCTTCGAATCCTATATCCATTTTACGGGCATCCTCCCAATGAATATTCGTATTGGCCAGTTTGGTAAGATCAAGCCCCGGTACGATCACCTGACCATTGCCGGTTTCCACTACAAACTGGTTTTTGAGTGAGTAGTTGGTGAAATACTGGAACAGGCCCACGTTATCATTACCCAATGCACCGTAAGAAGCACGCAATTTCAGATCACTGATAGCAGGAACATTAAACCATGATTCCTTTGTAACGCGCCAGCCGGCAGAAACAGAAGGAAAATAACCGTACTGGTTTCCTTTCGGGAATGTGGATGATCCATCAATACGCATCTGCGCTTCCAGCAAGTATTTTTCATTAAAATCATATGCCAGTTTACCAAAATAACTTTTACGGGTAAAGCTGTAGCTGCTTCCGCTGTTGTCGCGGTCAGTAGCAGCTGTTCCACCCTGGGAAAGCTCCGGAGTAAGCGTACTCAGGAAGTTGATACGTGAAGCGCCAAAGTTCTCACGCTTGATCTCGCTTTGTTCATAACCAATAAACGTATTGAAGTTGTGATCGCCAAAGCTCCTGCTATAGTTCAACTTGATATTGTAAGTTGTCTGCCCGATATTCTGCTGGCTTTCGTTAAGCGATGCAGCATTGTTGGAACCACCTACAATCCTTGAATTATATGTATTGGAGGTTTTGTCGTAGCTGTAAAGCAAATAAGGCGTAGCAAATGCTTTGGAGAATGACCAGGATTTATCAAAAGCAGCAAATCCATCAACTGACAATCCTTTTACTGCAGAAATATTATAACTGGCTTTGAGTATGCCATTGAATACCTGTGTAGGATTTTTAGTCAGGCCGCCAACGCTTGTCGCCATCATTACAGGATTGTTTCCTTCAATACCAGCGGAAGGCAATCCATTAGGATAACGGGCAGGGATAGTTGAATAAGCACGGTAGATAGATCTGAAGATATCCCCGGCGCTGCTGATAGGGAATTGTCTGTCCTCTTCACGGCCGGAAAGATAAAGACCGACTTTAAAATCCTTGGTGATATTCGCATCAATATTAGAACGGAAATTGTATTGTTTGTAACGTGTAGCGCCATTCCGGTATAACCCATCCTGGTACAACGTACCTGCTGAAACAAAATATTTCACATTTTCTGAACCGCCCGATACAGACACATTGAGCTGGTTTTGCAAAGCAGTGCTTTTCAAACTTTCTTTTGTCCAGTCTGTATTGGGATAATTAAGCGGGTCGCTGCCGTTGGCAAACAGATCAATTTCCTGTTGCGAATATTGCTGGTTAAGTCCGCCTGCTTTATTATTATAGTAGGCGATCTCGTTAGCAATAGTTGCGTAAGTAGCGGCGTCAGCCATTTTTGGCAAACGCGTGGGAGAAGAAAAACCCTGGTTGAAGCTGGCAGAGATCGAGGGCTTGCCCGATTTGCCTCTTTTGGTAGTAACAAGTATGACTCCATTGGCGGCCCTGCTTCCGTAAATAGCGGCAGAAGCATCTTTCAATACCGATATGCTTTCAATATCGTTGGGGTTCAGCCGTTCCAAACCACCTACCTGTCCCGGCACTCCATCTACAACGATCAATACATCATTGTTGCCGGTAGTGGCCAGTCCACGGATAGTAAAGGAAGAACCATCATAACCCGGCTCACCAGCCCGGTTGTTGATCACGATACCGGAGAAGCGGCCGGCTAATGAATTGGAAAGATTGGGTTGCGGACTTTTTACCAGTTCAGCTCCTTTTACAACGGAGATGGAACCGGTAAGCGTGGCTTTTTTCTGGGTATTATAACCCACCACCACTACTTCTCCGAGATTCCCATTCACTAACTCCAGTTGCACTGATACCTCTGTACCGCTGGCAGTCACTTCTTTACTTGTATAATTCACGTGAGTAAAGACGAGCACGGCATTTTCCGGTGCTGCAATGGTAAACCGTCCCTGATCATCAGTGGTAGTAGCAGTGGAAGTGCCTTTCACAGTGACTGTTACGTCTGGCACCGGGGCATTTCCGGATTGCACTACACCGTTTACCTGGCGTTGAGCCAGTGCGGCAAAACTGATCAGATAAAAGAAAAAAAGGAAGAATAATTTAGGAAACTTACCGCGGTGCAGATAGACCATCGCGGAATCCTGGCTAAGCAAACATCGTTTCATAAGCAAGTTTTATGAGTAAAAAAATGGCAGTGTATAGGGCCCGTGTGTGATAAGGCATTGCATAACGCGACCCGATTTCACAACTAAGGTAGAGGCCTGGATAGTGGTAGTATGGTGGAATAATAGAGAAAAATAGGGGGGTAAATTGCCAATTTCAATTTACCCACTATTCATTAGTGCTGATAATCAATAAGAAAAGTTTGAGTGAGAAAAGAAAGTTGTTCCCTACTGTTCTTCCGTAGATGAAAGGAGGCTCAGATCCTCATTAAACGGTTGACGGTATTTCCGGATATATTCAGAAGGTGTCATCCCAAACAATTTGACAAACTGCTCCCTGAAATACCGCACATCGCCAATCCCCACCTGGAAAGCCGCCTGGTTTACATTGAGTTGTTCTTTCAGCATCAACACCGCAGCCCTCCGCAAACGGATAGACCGGATAAAGGCATTGAGCGACTGCCCGGAAATATGCTTTACCTTATTATATAGTGCCGACCGGCTCATGCCCATCGCCTGTGCAAACTGCTGGATCGTAAAATTGTCGGCATCCAGGTTGTCTTCCACCACCTGGATACATTTTTTCAGGAAATCGCGATATTCCAGCGGCACTTTGATAGCCGATTCCTGCAGGGTGACACTTTCAAAGAAATAGCGTTGCAGGTGGTGCCGGTTCTTCAAAATGGTATTTACCTTGGCCAACAACAGGGACGTATCAAATGGTTTGGTGATATAAGCATCGGCCCCTCCTTCTATACCCTTCAATTCTGTATCTGCCGAACTAAGCGCGGTAAGAAGAATAACAGGGATATGACCGAGAGTCTCTGACTTTTTGATCTTACGGCAGAATTCCAACCCATCCAGCCCGTCCATATTAATATCACTTATAATAAGATCGGGAAGTTGCTGGGTAGCCATTTCCAAACCCTGCAATCCATTTTCTGCAGTAAACAAAACATACTGGCTGGCGAAAATATGCTGCAGGTAATTTCTTATCTCCGCATTATCATCTACCAGCAAAATTGTCTTCTTATCGGTAAGAAAAGTATCTGAGTATTTTTCTGGTGCTACAAGGGAAGCCTGGCGCATATCCTGGAGATTGTCTTCTTCTATCAATTCACCCAGCAATGCATGCGTGGTATCTGCCTGCACCATGGCATAATCTTGTGGCAGATGAGCGGTCCCTTTTTGGAAAGTAAGCGTGAACTCAGCACCTTTTTGTAATTCACTCTTCACTGCAATAGCTCCTTTATGACTTTCCATCAATGCTTTGGCGAGATAAAGTCCTATACCAAACCCGGTTTTGGAAGGCCGCGTGCCGGCTGCCTGCTGAAACCTGTCGAAGATCCGGTGTATGTTGGCCGGGTCAATACCACATCCGCTGTCAGCAATCCGTACAGTAACGGTTTCTGCTGTTTGCGAAATATTGCATTCAATGCTGCCGCCTTCCGGTGTAAACTTAAAAGCATTGGAAAGTAAATTGAACAGCACGATCTCCAGCTTTTCCTGGTCGGCATAAATTTCTATTCTTTCCTCCGGTGCGGTAAAATGATATTGCATCCTATTGGCTTTTGCCTGTCCGCCAAAACAAAGGAAAACCTCTTTGCAAAGGCCCGTGATATCAAGCGGGGAAATTTTTAATGCATCTGCGCCACTCCCTGCTTTCCTGAATAAAAGCAACTGGTCAACCAGGCTTAGCAATCTTCTTGCATTTCTATATACAATTCCCAGCTCACGTTTGTCGCTGGTGGCGGTTTTGCTTTGCAGCATTTCTTTCAGCGGGTTAATGATCAGCGACAGCGGGGTCCTGAACTCATGGGAGATATGGGTGAAGAAGGATAATTTCTTTTCAGTAAGCTCTTTATCCTTTTCATTTTCGAGATGCGCCAGCTTGATCTCGTATCGCAGCCGTTCCTGCCGTTTGGTATACCTTATATATAAGGACACAACCAAAAGGGCACAGAGCACATACAAAGTGTAAGCCCACCAGGTACGGTACCAGGGCGGCAAAACAATGATCTTTACCAATTCGGCTTGCGTACCCCAGCGGCCATCGGGCTTTTTTACTTTTACGTAAAATGTATACCGCCCTTCCTGCAACCTCGAGTAGTTGGCGGTGCGCGTATTATTCACATAATTCCAATCCTTATCCCAGCCTTCCAGGTAATATGCATAATTGATCTTATCGCCGCCGGTATAAGCTAACGCAAGAAAATCGAGTGACACTACCGCCCTGTCAAAAGGAACGGTGATCTCCTGGATTGTTTCCAGGTGCCTGCGTGTGATATATTGTTCAAGTTGATCCCTTGGTTTATTATCAATAGTTAAGCCTGTCAGGAAAATGGCCGGAGAATCACTGCCTTCCTGAACGCTATCGGGATAAAACAGGTTGAATCCTTTGATGCCGCCAAAAGCAAATTCACCCGACTTAAGCGCAAGCGCTGCATTAAAGCTGAACTGGTTGCTTTGAAGACCGTCCTGTTGTGAAAAATTGCGGCAGGTTTTTGTGCGTGGATTAAATCTGCAAAGCCCGTTGTAAGTACTTAACCATAAATTGCCATGGCTGTCTTCAAGCATACGCAGAATGCTGTTGTTCGGCAAACCTTCATTGGTACTGAAGCGTTGATATGTACCTGTCTTTCTGTCAAATAATAGCAACCCTCCCTCCTGCGTACCTACCCACAAATTTCCGGACCGGTCTTCTTTGATACAACGGATGGTATAACCAATGGAATAAACCTTGTGTTTCTTATTGTTCCGGTCAATACGGATAAGATCTGAATAATTACCTCCCCACAATTCTCCCTGTTTATCTTCAAACATGCATTGCAGGTTCTGGATAGTGGGATCAAACAGTTCAAATTTATTTGCTGAAGGATTATAGCGGTACAATGTACCATCATTGGTAGCACTTGCCCATAAATTCTGAAGATGGTCAGTATAAAGCAGCCATATATTGTTTTCAACAGCACCGGTAGTTGTATTGTAGCAGATATAATGTTCGAAACCTTTTGTAGCCGGGTTGAACCGGTTGATACCGCCAAACCAGGTTGACACCCACATATTTTTCTGTGCGTCCTGCACGATACTCGTAACAAAGTTGCTGCTGATGGAATTATTATTAGCCGATGTTTGCCGGTATTCTGTATAACGGTTCCGCTGGCGGTCCCAATAACGCAAGCCTGCTCCATCCGTTCCAATCCACAGGTTACGCTGTTCATCTTCCCAAAATGATAAAATAAAATTATCCGCCGGATTATCCTCCTGTCTCTTGAACGTTATCTGCCAGAAAGGATTTCCGCTTGCCTCCAGTATATTCACACCACCCCGCAAAGTACCAATCCATTTACGTCCTTCTTTGTCTTCATATATTGCATACACCGCGTTGCTGTTGATCACTCGTCTACCATAATTGGTAAA
>CBHEUU010000255.1:0-6888 GCA_965990355.1 uncultured Chitinophagaceae bacterium | reverse complement strand
CCACCCGTTGGTCGCCGTTCTGCTGGGTTCATGATGACTCACTGAAAGAATTGTATGGTTGCAAATTGCTGCGATGATAAGTATACTGACCGGGGTCTTGCTGATCAATATGCCGAAATACATCAGTAAAACTGCCAAAGCATGATGATTACTGATGCTGAATGTTCTCAAGCTGCACATTCCTGGACGCTTTACATTCTATAGCCCGCATATTTTCATTAGATAGCATCATTTTAAGATCTGATAGCTTTGCGCCCTGAACATCGTCGAGGTAAATGGGATAACGCCCATCCGTCTTTTCATAATTAAAAGTACTTGACTGAACGGTCAGTCCCTGAACATGCCTGGCCCATAGACCATACGCCGGCTGTGTTTTTAAATTAGAGGCATTGTATTGGCCAACACCTAATTCAGGAGGAGCTGCGGATGTATCTGCTGATGCATTTCCGCCTTTTACCAGCGTGTGAACATCGTTAAAAACAATATTCTGAATATATCCTGTATGCCTTCCATCGGGTAATTGAAAATCCAGGCCTCCATCTACCATTGATGGATCAGGCAGGGCATAACCTGCAACGATTGGTGTGGCTCTTCTTTGAGTTCCATCAAACGCTTTCCACCTGTTGCCGTTAAAAGAACTACCGGCATATACTTCAAAAATATCGATACCATTTAAAATGATATTCTCCACTTTCCCAATATTCACATTTGTAACGAGCAGCTCTTTTCTTTTTGCACCATTTTCTGCAAAAGAATACTCTTTAACATCCGCTCCTAAAATCCGCCCACGATTGGAAATGGAGATAAAAAAAGGAGTATGCGTGCGATACATTTTTGATCTCGAATGGATCACGCCTGTGTGCCCGCAATTAAGGTGAATATCTTTTATATGCGCACCATCATTGGTAGAAATGGAAAATCCCGCCTTGTTGGCGCCGAGCACATAAATATTATCTACGTGGATATCCATAATATCATCCGCTGTTTCTGAACCTACCTGGAATAGATTGCAGTTCGTATCTCCGATGATATTTCTTACCAGGTACTTGCCCGCAGGTCTTGTGAACCCCAGCGAACAGTCAGATCCCGGCTTAATAATATCATCTGAGCTCACTTTTGAGAAAATATTTCGCGCAGTTACATTGTTGCATTGCATGAAATCATAGATGTCCCTCGACTGGGAAGTATGTTGCTTTCCGAAATAAGTATTATGAACATTGATATTGTCTGTGCCGGTTGCCAACAGAACAAAATGACCTGCGCGATCAATCTCCAGCATGTTTCCTGTATCTGTTATCCTGTTTCCACCTTTGCCGATATAATAAGGAAGATCAGTTTTTTCATCATACCAGAGATCTTCATCGCGATTGATACCACCGATTTCTATATTGGTACAAAGCTTAAATACAAACATTTTATCAGCCCTGTTGTCTGCCTCGTTATTCATAACCTTATCGCCGGTAACAAGATTTCCATTGCCGGTGATGTAACCATTGCCGATGATCTTCACATTATCCAGCCTTTCGCCAAAAAACATGGCGTTCCGGAAATAATGATGTCCTACATCCTGCTTTGTCAAATAATTTTCCGGATCAGCATAAGGGCCTTTATCGGTCGGCGAAAGCCCGGAACGGTATTTTTTATCGCTGAACCAGGTGGTTTCAGGAGCATCCGCACCTTTAAGTGCTTTAAGGGTAGCTCCTTTTTCCAGGTATAAATAAACATTGGATTGCAGATGCACTGTTCTGACTGAATAAACTCCGGGGCTAAACAACAGAGTGCCGCCGCCTGATTTGTTCAGGTAAGAGATTGCTTCATTTATTTTATCCGTATTATCCTCCCCATCCCTGCCGCTTACACCAAACTTCTTTATATCCATTTTACCAGTATAGAAAGAGACAATATTTGAATTGCCTTTATGAATGCCTCCGGGAATCGATAACCTGAAGAGATAAGGCTTTCCAGGAAGCAAGCCTGCTATTGACACCTTGCCTTCATCTGCTTTAATTGTTGCGCCGGTAGACTGGCTCCAGGTTTTTCCATTATCCAATGATTGCATCAGCTTTGCATTCTTCGCAGGAGCCGATTGGTTCCACCTGAATTCTGCTGATGTATACGTGCTTTCATCTTCTTTGTACTGAAGTGACCTGTTAATCACCCTGGCAAAATCAGCAATAACAGGAACCACATTCAATTCAGCTATCTCAGCACCCATTCCCCCACTGCTTAATATTTGAGGTTGGGAAGTTGTATAAGAAGCCTGGAAAGAATAAGCACCAGTTCTTGCCAATTCAACATTCGAAATAACAATCTTCAGATCAGTGCCATTAGCAGGCCTTAGATCAAGATGATTGAATTGTAAAACTGTTTTCCCATTCGCCGCTTTCTCAATCAATACGTCGCCGACTTTGCGATAAGAATAATTTGTTCCAACCCTGCCAATAGATTGGCTTGCGAGTTCTTTTAACTTCACATCACCACGGCCAATAACGTTAACAGTAGTATTCTCCATTGTCACGTTTATTCCTGCCGGTAATATGATACGAACACTTGCATCCGGGCTACGCTGACCTGCTGTGTAGTAAAGGGTCAGGTCTGATTTTGTGTTTACCGTAATATTTTTTTGCTCTAAAGAAAGCTGGCCCCCAATGGCCATTGGTATTGTTTTGATGTAATATTTCTTTACCAGACCCTTTTTTGAAATAACCTGCAGATAATGACCATTCCTGACTGTATCATTGGAAACAGGGTTTCCTTTTGCGTTAACAATAACATATTCCAATCCCGGGCTTCCTGCGATCTGTTGAAGAAATTCATTTGACGCAATGGCTGTTGACACCAACCCTTTGTCTTCAGGAGTATCAACCGTAAACCGGTACGTTGTCCCGGCAACCGCCAGTATCGTGTCTTTATTGATAGCTGCAATATGAGTAGCATGGGGAGAAATCCTGATTGCAGCTGCTGGTCCATTCTTTAATTGCCCATTGGCAAAGAAACCCAGGCAAATGGCAATGGCAGAAAATGCAAGTTGCTTTCTCATTGTGGCAAGTAGATTTTACTTTGTCCGGGCTCTTACATATTTCACATCACCAGGAGTAACTACCGTGGCTTTGTTGCCAAAGCTGTTGCGTACATATGTTAATACATCTGAGATCTGCTGGTTGGTCAGATAATTAAATGACGCCATCGTATTGCTGTAAGATTCACCATCGATATCTTCATGTTTATTCATTCCTTTCAGAAGCACCCTGATCAGGCGTGTTTTGCTGCCGAGTACATAAGAAGTGTTGTCGAGCGGAGGATTAAGCCCCGGCACCCCACCCCCATCTGGCTGGTGGCAAGCCATACAATAAGTGGTATATATTTTTTTCCCCCGGGCCATCACCGCTTTATCAGGGTCAATCCAGGATGCAAACAAGATTGCGGCTGCAAACAGAATTACCGGAAGAATGATAATCTTTTTCATAGTATCAAGGGGCTTTATAAATGATCCTGTAAATTGTTCCCTTCACATCATCGCTTACATACAATGATCCATCCGGTCCCTGGGTAAGGCCGCAAGGCCGGTGTTGTGCCTGGCGGGTCGACATTACGGCATCCACCCCGGAAAAGCCATCTGCAAAAATTTCCCAGTCCCCACTTGGCTTACCATCCTTGAAGGGAACGAAAGCCACATAATATCCTTCCTGTTTTTCAGGAGTACGGTTCCAGGAACCGTGAAAAGCGATGAATGCGCCTTGCTTATATTTTTCGGGAAACATATTTCCAGTATAAAACAATAATGCGTTTGGAGCCATATGGGCAGGAAAAGCAACAATAGGTTTCTCCATTCCTTCGCAACGGTCAGTGATCTTGCCATTGCCTCCATACTCAGGAGCCACTACTTTCTTTTTTTGCTGCACATCAAAATAACAATAAGGCCATCCGCAGTTTGCTCCTTTTTTGATCATGAACATTTCTTCAGCGGGAATGACAGCATTCTGCTCCGGGGTGAAATATTCGTCAAACATGTCCAGTTGATCCCGTCCATGCTGCACCACAAACAATTCATTGACCTGGTAGTTCCAGTCGAGCCCCATCACATTCCGCAAACCAGTGGCATAACGAACACCTTCTTTATAGGATTGATTGAGGCGATCGGCTTTGAACTGCCATATCCCTGCTGCTGTATCAAGCAATGGACATGGATCAATCCCTTTTGAACCTTTGCCGCGGTCCTGTACCTGGCAGGAATTAGATGGTGCTCCGATATTCACATAAATGTTTCCTTTATCATCCAGCACGATTGATTTTGTATTATGCTGCCGCCCGTTGACCAATCCTGTAATGATCGTTTCCGGACTATCAGGATTGATTACTTCTCCATTCGCATCCATTTTATAACGGAAAACCTCACTGTTGGAAGAAGCATAGAGATACCCATCTTTAATAGTAATTCCTGTGCCTTTATAGTTCCCAAAACCTTTTACGTCATCCATCTTACCATCACCATTACTGTCTTTCAACCGGAGAATGCCTTTCCCGTTCAGTAGTTTGTCCAGCTTCACATAGATAGTTCCCTGGGCTGTAGCGATGATATGCCTTGCTTTCCCAAGCGAATCAGCTGTTACCAGCACACCAAAGCCAGCCGGTACTTTCAGCCCGGCATTGTCGGCATCAGGACGGATTTCCTTTTCTATCAGCATATAATGACCCGCACGGGCAGCCATCGTGATTAATACAACGAGAAGTATTGCAGGGAACAGTTTTTTCATATATCGCAAATAAAGTTTTTTGGCGGACAACCAGATTTCAGGAATTATCTGATCATTCAACCTAATTAACATCGGAAATTGTGAGTAGAAAACCGATCAATAATATTAATTATTTTTCATAAAGACACGCCCCTTTTCCAGGGTATAAAATCATCCTGACCCAGTAAAACGGCCTTGGGAATGACTTCACCGCTTGCTACTTTAATACAAAACTCAAGGATATCTTCACCCATTTCCTGGATGGTCTTTTCTCCTGTAATAACAGGACCGGTATCGATATCTATGATATCTGACATCCGCCTGGCGAGTTTTGTGTTGGTGGATATTTTGATCGTAGGCGATACAGGGTTGCCGGTTGGCGTGCCAAGGCCGGTTGTAAAAAGTATTAAGGTAGCGCCGGACGCTGCTTTACCAGTAGTTGCTTCCACATCATTCCCGGGAGTGCAAACCAGGCTAAGACCGGGCACCAACGCCGGCTCGGTATAATCCAGTACAGATTGCACGGGAGCAGTACCACCCTTTCTTGCAGCACCGGTTGATTTAATTGCATCAGTGATCAGCCCGTCCTTGATATTTCCTGGTGAAGGATTCATGTGAAATCCTGAACCAACCTTATTGGCAAGTTCATCATAAGATTCCATCAGGTGGATAAATTTGTTTGCAACCTGCTCCGATACGCAACGATCGATCAGGTCCTGCTCGGCACCACACAATTCAGGAAATTCAGCAAGTAATATCTTACCACCAAGTGCAACCAGCAGATCAGACGCATGACCAACAGCAGGATTAGCCGATATGCCGCTAAACCCGTCACTCCCTCCGCATTTCACTCCGATACATAATGCACTTAAGGGAGCCGGAGCACGTTCCACTTTATTCAGCTCAACAAGACCAAGAAATGTTTCTTTGATTGCTCTTGCAACGAGTTGTTCTTCCTGGAGTATCTGCTGCTGCTCAAAAATCAGAAGAGGTTTTGAAAAGAAAGGATTCCTTCTCTTCAGATCGTTTTGAAATTGTTGCACCTGCAGGTGCTGGCAGCCGAGGCTAAGCAAAGTGATACCACCTACATTCGGATGATCGGCATAGGCAGCGAGCAGGGCGCTCAAAGTAGCTGCATCCTGACGGGTCCCCCCACATCCACCGGAATGATTCAGGAATTTGATCCCGTCTATGTTTTTAAAATATCGCTGATCAGCAACTGTAGCAGGATTAAGATCTATCGATTCGATATCATCTCCGGCCTTAAAAGCCTCAAACAGATCATGTGTATACCGTTTGTATTTATCCGTTACCGCATAGCCCAACTCATTCCACATGGCTTCCTTAATCACATCCAGGTTCCTGTTCTCACAAAAAACAGTGGGAATAAATAACCAGTAATTGGCTGTGCCAACCCTTCCATCATCACGGAGGTATCCGTTAAAAGTTCTGTTTTTAAAACGGGAAACATCCGGAGCCTGCCATTTGTATTGAACGTTCCGGTAACCATATTCCTGGGCGGCGTGTTTGGTATTATCTGTAGTCATCAATTCACCCCGCTTGGCGGATTGCTGTAATTTCCCGACCAGTGTCCCATACATTATCACTCCTTCTCCGGCCGGAATATCCTGTATAAAAAATTTATGCTTTGCAGGTATAGGTTCGAGTAAAGGAAAACTTTGTCCTTTAAAACTTATCAATGTCCCTGCATCAAGATCTCTGAGTGCAACCAAAACGTTATCGTCCGGGTGGATTAATAAGAATGGAGCTGCAATGGCTTCTACTTTAGAATTTTTCATTTGGCAATCTTAGTCATACGGCCTGGCACGGAAGTAATTTACTCCGCATGTTTGGCCTGGTTAAACATCAATAAAACAAGTGACTTTTTTGAAGCTTTATTGATGCAGATAACAAATAAAGAAAGAATGCTGGTTTATGAACTTCAAGCTATTGTCGTATTATTCAACAATATTAGCATCAAGGGGTTGCCTTTATCAAAGATCTAAGCGTCTTTCACTTTCAAAATCAAGGGGCCGGTCAAGCTTAATTTGGGAAAATCGTATCAAAAACTGTCCATTTTACAAACCCTGTTCCGGCACAAAAATGGGCATTCCCGGCATCGGGGCTGAGTCGAAGGGCCGCCCGAAACGTTTCG
>CBHEUU010000254.1:0-6890 GCA_965990355.1 uncultured Chitinophagaceae bacterium | reverse complement strand
AATTTCCTTTATTCATCAACCTGGCAGGTTTCTTTCATAAATCCTGGGCCATAACACTGTTCCCGCTTTTTCAGCCTTTGCATATTTTATATACCATTATATCCGGCTTATTCGGCCAGTTTGGTAAGTATGAATGGAAGGGCAGGAAAATAAAATAACCATAAACATTTATTAATATCTTTCCGCCATGAGCAATGGCCAATCATTTCAGCACGCTGCATGGCGAAGGCTTCGCCGGAATAAAGGCGCGCTGTTTGGTCTTGTCATTATTTTAGCGGCTATTTTTATTGCCATATTCGCTTATTTCCTGGCTCCTGATCCATCACCATTTGCCAATCGCATTATCCTTGAGATAGGTGGCAATAAACCCGGCTTCCGCCAGGATTTCCTTTTAGTTAAAAAAGAAAAAAACGTCACACTACCTTCTTTTTTCGGTAAGCTCATGAATGGAAAAGAAGATCCTTATTATTATGTTCCCATAGTAAGCCATCAGCAAAAAGCAGATAGCTTTATCGTACAAAAATTTATTGATGAAGGGTTGAGTGAGCGGCAGGCATATTCAACCAGTCAGTTATCTCCTTCTCCTGTTGTTACTCAAAAATTCATCCTGGGCACTGATAAGTTTGGCCGTGATATTTTTAGCCGACTGCTGGTTGGCACAAGAGTAAGCCTGAGCGTAGGATTGATCACTGTTATCATATCCCTTTCGATTGGATTAGTGCTTGGTTCGTTGGCAGGTTATTTCCGTGGCAGAACGGATGATGTCATTATGTGGTTTATCAATGTGCTTTGGAGCATTCCCACTTTGCTGCTGGTATTTGCAATCACACTGGCATTGGGAAAAGGTTTCTGGCAGGTGTTTATCGCTATCGGGTTGACGATGTGGGTGAATGTGGCCCGGTTGGTTAGAGGTCAGGTGCTGGCTGTGCGCGAGCTTGAATATATCGAAGCCACTAAAGCATTGGGCTTTTCCGATATCCGCACTATTGTGCGCCATGTATGGCCCAATATACTGGGACCGGTAATGGTGATAGCCGCTTCCAATTTTGCTTCTGCCATTGTTATCGAAGCTGGCTTAAGTTTTCTCGGCATCGGTGTGCAGGCACCGCAACCAAGCTGGGGCCTGATGATAAAAGAGAATTACAATTTTATCATCACACAAAATCCAATGCTGGCATTGGCTCCGGGCTTCGCTATTATGCTGCTGGTCCTTGCATTCAATTTATTGGGGAATGGGTTGAGGGATGCGTTGAATGTCAGAGGCAGGATTTAAACTATCCACAACTACAAGCATTGCTATACATAAAAAGAAAAGACTTCCAATCTTATCTGTTTCTATAAGATCACTGAGGAAATTAAGCGTTAATATCATTGTGAAAATGCTACCGGTTACCAGGCTTACTGTTTTATAAAATTTATTTGTTGTGCGATGGTATAAATACTGGGCATAGTATAATACACATCCTGTTAGAATCAATAACAACAGCAGTCCGGGTAAACCCTGTTCAATAGCCGTAAGCAGGAAATAATTATGAACCGTGGAATGTTCTTCATTATTACTGACCCAGGTTTCATAAGCAGGAACAGCGTAAGGTTTATAATTATGGTAGAAAGTGCCGGGACCGAATCCTGCGATCCAGTGATCGGGTATCATGCGGAAACCGGCAATCCAGCGGTAAAAGCGTTCTGCGGCTGACACATCTTTCAGCTCATAAGTAGCAATAAGATGTTCTCTGAAATCTTCATGAAAAATAGTTGTGTTATAATCAGGTGCAAATTCAAGATAGCGGTTATTGTGAGCGAGCCAGCCAAAGCATAAAGAAACAGTAATAAGGAAGATAAGAGCTGCTTTCATCAGCCATTTCCTTTTCAGCAGCCAGCCGCTGATGATTCCCACTACTAATGCAAGCCAGGCGCCGCGTGCATAAGAAAGAAATAAAGCAACAAATAAAACAAGAAGGATAACATTGATTATTCGCTGGTTTCGTTTGCTTGTATTTTGCCGGAACGTATACCATACCGGGATCGTACAAACCAGCATGGCTGAATAATTAACGTGGTTCCTGAAAAAAGGCCTGACTGCATCATTTATTCCACTAAATGTAAAGCCCTGCAGACTATGCCGGAGAAGGATCACTAATGTAACCACCAGCATTGATATGGAAAGAAAGAGTGCAAGTAAGCGGATATTCTTCTTATCCTTGCACACCAATAAGGTTGCACCAATGAATGCCCCGAGATACCAGCTTTTGGCCAGAAGAAATTTAATGGATAATAATGGATAGGTAGAGAACAGGGAAGAAACAAACGACCAGCATATCACCGCAAAAAGACATAACAACAGCGGATGAGCAGCCGTTTTAAAAAAACTGTGTAAGGAATCATTGGCGAGGTATAAAAGGAACAAGGCCGTTGTAACCAACATCAATAATTCATCAGGCAGATCAGTTCCAAGATTGTCCGAAAATTGATATTCGGTTGAAAATGGAAGCGAAGCGATAAGCAGGAAAAATACAAAGGATAAAGATTGCCATCCGCTGTAAAATAGTAATACCCCGAAAGGAATCGCAATAAGATAATACCTGTCTGTTATGATAGCCAGCCCAAGCAACAAAAAGAACAAGCCCGAAAGAGCAATAAAAAAATAATGGCTATTTCTTAAGGCAGGTTTCACAACAACCGGGTTTTTCTTTTTTCCAATAGCAGGGCCAGCCAGACAGCAAAAAGAAAGCTCAGAACGGCAGTTGCCAGGAGGATAAGAAGTTTCTTGGGTTTATCAGGCCAGTCACTGGTCCTTGCCTTATCAACCACCAGTAAGGCCGCCGGCTTTGTGTCGATCATTAATTGATATTCGGTTTTCAGTTTTTCATACTGCGATACCTGTTGTTGCAAAACAGTCAGCCTGTCGTTATACAGCTGTGCCGCGGATGGAGTGATGTCTGCATGCTGTAAAAAAACACGAATGCTATCTATACTTGCATGTAGTTTCTGTTGTCCGTCCTCCAGGCTTTTAATAATAGTTTGATTGCTTTTATTCAATAAGTCCTGGTGCATTGCCGCCAGCTTTTCCATTAAAGCATTGGCCAACTGAGGCGCCAGGTTTTTATCATTGTCCCAAACCTGCACCAGCAGTTCATTGTATTCACTTTTACTGACCTTACTGTTTTTCTTTAATAACGCAGCAGCTTTACGGCGGGATACAGCAGGGTTGCTTTCTTTTATTTTATATTGGTCCGGAAGATTATACTGATCAGATACAGCCAGGTAAACTGTATCCAGTTGACCGGTTCCCACAATTTTATCCAGGTCGTCCGGTTCGCCCAGGCTGCTATACAGGTCGCGGATATTATTGTTAAATACAAAGGCTTTATCTGTTGCCACAGGGTTTGCCGGCAACGCTGTGGTAGAAGCAAGATACTGAGCAGGCATTGTAAACACAATGCCGGTAGCAATAGCCAGTGAAATCAATACGATCAACAGCACTTGCTTTCGCCTTATATAAAGAAGAGTAAGTAGATCAGGCATTGGTTTTTATTGAAGAGTTTTTTCCTGCTTCAGCCATGCACCTGGTTTCAACATGCCTGTAAGCAACATTACCAGCAAAGTGAATATGGCTGCGATCAATAAAAGTATTTCTTTACTTACCGGCCAGCTATTACCAGCGTATAAAAAAATACCCAGCAGTATAGTTGTAAAAATATAAACTAAAAGAGAACGGAAATGAAGAGGGAGGCCAATTTTTTGACGGACATATATCATAATAGCAATACCACCGCCCAACTGGCTGAAAAGCGCAGCAATACAACATCCTTTGGCACCCAGTGAGGGTATAAGCAACAGGTTAAGAATAATATTTGTCATTGTAGCCAAGCCTACGATCACGCAAAAAGCGCGGACATGACCGGTGGCTGTAAGCGCAGTGCCATAGATCTGCGTAAGGGAATAGCCGATAAGGGCAGGCATGCACCACTGTAATGTGGTTACAGCCCTTGCGTCCTGGTGATGATATAAAACCTGCTGCACCCAATCGCCCATAAATATCATTATGCAGCTCATACCAATTGCAAGCATCAGGAGAAAATGCCGCCCGGTAAGTATCACTTCATTTATGTCCTGGTTGCTGCTCCATCTGCGCACGATATAAGGCAGCAGGAAGGAAGCTGTAAGCATTCCCACCATATTGGAAGCGTCCAGTAAACGGTAAGCCGCAGCATAAATACCGGTTTCATAAGCACCATCAGTATTCATTCTTTCCAGCAAAAAAGCGTCCAGCCGGGCATGCACCGACATAAGCAAAACGATCAGTGCGAATGGAAAAGCCTGTTTGAAGATCTTTTTTCCTGGGAGACCGGAAAAGCGCAGGTAATGCAATAATTTTTTTTGCCAAAGGCAGATCAATGCCACCAGCATGGCAATACCAAGACAGGCAGCCTGCAACCAGGCAAAACGTTCAATAGTCATTGAGCCATGAAGAGCGGGATAATACAGGAGAACGCCGCCAATCAGCAGCATCAGTGATTTGTCAATAACGGAAAGCCACGCATCGGTTAAAAAAAACTGGCGGGCAGTAAGCGTGGCCCGGAAGAACATGAAGAGTGAATAAAAGACCTGTATCAGTATAACGTATGCAACGATATCCCACCGATGCACACCCGTTATCCAGGCTGCACTGCAAACAATAATTGCATAGAACAGGCTGAATAATAATTTAAGTTGCAGAAAGGAGTGGAGTGGAGTAGCAGAAGAAGAATCCGTTATTGCCAACTGCCGGTTGAAAAAAGTAGTAAGCCCCCAATCAAGCAGGAAGATAAAAACAACGGAAAGGTTGAACAGTGAAAAATAAATACCGTATTCAGTTGGGCCAACCTGGTTTTGCACCTGCCTGTCGATGCCAAATACCCAGGCGGGTTTTATAACCACGTTGAGCAGGATCATTAACATCAGGGAAGAGTAAAACCCGGCAGAGTTTTTCATTAACTCACCACTTTTACATTACGGCTGAAACTTTCTTCAAGAGATATAAAGGTTTCTGTTCTTTCAATGCCTTTTATTTTTTGTAATTGATCATGCAATACAAAACGCAGTTGTGATATATCCTTGCAAACGATCTCTGCAAACATGCTGTAGTTGCCGGTGGTGTAATTGAGGCGGACGATTTCCGGTATCTTTTGCAATTCTTTAGCTACGCCATCGTAGAGTGAACTTTCTTTCAGATAAATACCAATGAAAGCTATTACGTCATAACCCAGCAGTTTCAAATCTGCAGAGAGTTTTGTACCTTTCACTACTTTCGCTTCCTGCAGTTTTTTGATACGGACATGGATAGTTCCCCCTGAAACGAAAAGTTTTTTGCCTAAGTCGGCATAGGAAATTTCAGCATTCTCCATCATGTGATGAATGATGTCCAGATCGAGTTTGTCAAGATTTAATTTGGCGCTCATTTTTGAAGACTAATTTTGATGCTTTAAGGTTATATCATCAAATATTTGAAAAATATCTATATTTTCAAAATATTTCTTGAAAAACTTTGAATCAAATGCCCCATTCCCTTAATTTCGTTCTATCAAGTTCTTTACAGCGCAGCAGAAATGTGCAGGAACACTGAAGTTCCGGCTTTCTGACCGCTATTTATACTGTGGGGTGATGAAATTTTTGGCAGACATGCCCTCTCGTCTCGAGGGTGGGGATAACAGGATAAACATAGCATAGAGCCGACCGTCAGGCCGACCAGGATTGACCACTAACTCTTTGTGCTATCGCTAACTGCCTCGTGGAGGTTCGACTCCTCCCCCTACAGCGATTTTTCTCATGTGATTGTGATTGTTTGCCTGTAAGTTCTCTTACAGGCTTTCTTTTTTAGGACAATCTCTGCAATTATCAGAAGAAGTCAATCTCCCCCTAATAAAATTTTCACTATGCTTTCATGTTGCACTTTTAAGATTACTCTTATAAGTAATTAGCTTAAATACACTGACTTATATCAAAAAGTCTTAGTTTTAATATACTTTATTCAGCCCATCCTTCTTTCTTTCCTTGGATTATAATTTTTCTATCGCCAATACCCATCATGGGTTTAAACAGTTTTAAGCAAGCTATCTTCTACCACAAAGGGGTGAGGAATCCGGCCGGGATTTTTTCATAACCAAACCCTTTTTATGCGATTGCTATTTACCCTAACTCTTGCTTGCATGGTGACGGCGTTGCCTGCACAGCTATTTCAGCAAACCTTTGAAAGTTCCACCACACTTACCGATTATGTTAATCTTGCTGCCCCTGATAACGGGCAATTGAATGCCATCCTTACTACCGGGCCTGGAACAACAGTCTCTATCATCAATACCGGCAGCAATAAGCTCAGCTTTGTGAGCACAACCAGTTCCGGTTCCTACGTTCGTACTTCTGATCTTACTGCAGGATCATGGATGTTCCGTTTTGATTTTAATTTGCCTGCTGTCACTGCAACACAAACAACCGGCGCACTATTGCAGGTAGGCAGCGGTTTTGGTACCGGTGCGTTCAGGGAAGCCGGCGCCAATACTTTCGCAAGAATAGGCGTCAATTTCCTGGCAACAACGGGTGAATGGCAAATGAGAGATGTTGGAGGCGCTGTTAACTCTGCCACTTTCACAGGGGAACAAACTGTATTATGGGTGCTGAACCACTCCGGTGCTTCACAGGTATATGTTGCACCCGATGGCACCGACGAGACTGTTGCTGATAACACATTCGATCTTTGGATTGGTACTACCCGTGCATTCAATGACCGCCTGCCGCAAACAGCGGCTATTACTCTTGCAGATTTTAAGTATACCATTGATCTTGGTGGTGGCGAGACTGTGTTTGATAATTTTTTAATTGACCCCATACCGCCTATTCCTGTTTCGCAACCT
>CBHEUU010000253.1:0-6911 GCA_965990355.1 uncultured Chitinophagaceae bacterium | reverse complement strand
GGTGATCACCTCGCCATCACCGGCATAAGCGCCGGTATAGAAATCGTACCATTTACCTTTGGGCAGAACCACTTTCCTTGTCTTTTGACCAGTGAAAACAGGGGCAATCAATAAATATTCGCCAGCCATGTACTGATCTTTTATTTCCTTGCTCGTCGCTTCCGCATAAGGATTCTCTTCTAAATTGGCATTACTGGTTTCTTTCTTCAGCTCCTGTGAAAATCCAGCTTCGAGATTCATTCCACGAAAAACCGGTGTGCCTTCAAAATGATATTTTGCAAATTCAGTATACCAATAAGGCATCATGCGCATTCTCAATAAAGCAAGTTCTTTTATCTGAGCGGCCACTTCGGGGTATGACCAGGGTTTTGTACCACTAGCCCATGCATTGATCATGGCCATTGGTGAAAAGATCACTGTTTGAAAGCGGCGCAGCCATTCTTCTGCTGTCTTTGAAGCCCTCGCCTCTGGTGTCCATAATACACCGGCATAACCACTATTGATCAGGGCTGTGATAAAATCTTCATGATTGTAATAGTCGTTGTAGATAACGTAAGGGAAAGAAACAGCACCGGCATTGGAAGCCCTTACCAATCCAAATGTGCGTTGATTCTTTTGATGATACATCTCTGCACTGTAGCGCATAGCCAACACTCCATAGGTCTGCCTCATTTGTTCGGCACTGGTGCCGGATGGGAAACGGGCTACATCAGGCCAGAGATAATGATCATAACCATCCACTTCATCAATCTTATAACCGCTCACTCCAATATCAACCTGGTCTTTTTTCAACTGGCCGAAAAATATTTCCCTTGCCTGCGGCATATTGAAATCAGGCACTTCACCCACCCATACCGTATGTGATCCGGTATATGGAGTTATCGTCTTGTAAAACGACGCCTGTTGAGACACATAAGGATTGATCCAGAGATTGAGCCGGATATTTTTATCCAGCATTTCTTTTACAAACTTTGCCGGCTCGGGATATCTTTTTTTATCCCACTCAAAAGTTCCCGGATAAGCGCGGCTCTGCCAGCCTGGTTCCAACCCTATATAATCCAGCGGATATCCTTTTTCTGCAAAAGCTGCTGCCTCCTTCTTTACACTATCGGCAGTAAACAAAGATTTCACGCGCTGCGTAAAGCCGAGACCCCAGCGTGGCGGTAATACGCCTCCGCCATTAAAAAGATTGAACCGCCGTACAGCATCCAATGTTGTTGGCCCTGCAAACACATATACTTCCACGCCCTGGGCAGGCACCGATATCTCCACTGCATCTGAGTAAGGACGTGAACTCCAGCTCTTGTCTGAGTTGCGGTCCTTCTCAACCGGTGGGTTCTTGCTGTCTTTACGCACTCCCGAACCCGCATACACAGTGATATATCTCGCCGCATTGATAAATACTCCATAACCTTTGGAGGATACATAAAAAGGAACAGGCGCATGAGTCCGCCCATTATCTTTTCCGCCATAATGATCCACATGCAGCTGCAATATTTTGCCCCGTTGGTATACTGTTTGAAAATTCAGGCCAAAACCGAAAAGCTGCTCATCCTTTACCAATGGAAAACGTAAGGCAGTTTTGCCATCAACTACTTCTCCAGCCGCTTCATCCTTAAGAAAAGGAAAACTGCCGGATACCATTTTTGAGAGTGCATCTTTATTTGGACTGGAACCTGCAGCGGTCAACAAATTGTATGCTTCCGGGTTCCCAATTATTCCTTTCCACACACCAGGCGCCACTTCTGTCCAATCAATCTGCTGGCCAAATACGGAGAACGAAAAACAAAGCAGCAGGCTTAGAAATACTTTATGCATATGTGTTTTCATAATTCATGGTTATTATCGCTTACAAGGCAATTACAGTATATGTTTTACCTTTTTCCGTTGGAAAGTCAATCGTGTATCCTTCTGATGTTTTCAGTTTTGTTAAAGGATTGCTTGTATTCATTTTAAATTCCGGTTTACCATACACTGTGTTAAGTGGGTTGCCGTTTTCACCAGGTGAGTTGTGAGTCTTTACTTCAATAATTTTTATTGGCTGCGCACTATGTACCCTGCACATCCCTCCCAATGCTGAGTAAATGCTGGCTGATACAAGTTTCCCCTGCTTCCATTGAATGTTTACCCGGAAATTACCTCTCGCTTTTATGCCTTTGATCGAGCCATTTTTCCAATTCGAGGGCAATGCTGGTAATAAGGAAAGCTCGCCATTATGACTTTGCAACAGCATTTCAGTGATACCGGCGGTTGCACCAAAATTACCATCGATCTGGAATGGCGGATGAGCGTCGAAGAGATTGGGATAAGTGCCGCCACCTCCCATAGTTTCTCTTTTCTCCGTAGGATCTATATAAGTAAATGCATCGCTTAATATTTTGTATGCATGTTCTCCGTCCTGCAAGCGTGCCCACCAGTTGATCTTCCAGGCCATTGACCAGCCGGTACTAACATCACCCCGGTGGATCAGTGATTGCCTGGCTGCTGCCGCTAACTCAGGCGTTGTATTCACATTGATCTGGCTCCCCGGGTAAAGACCAAAAAGATGAGAAAGATGGCGGTGCTTGTCATTTGGATCATCCCAATCATTAAACCATTCCTGCAACTGGCCAAACTGTCCAATATGATAAGGATACAGTTTTGATTTTGCTTCCGACAACTGCGACCTGAATTCCCTGTCTGTTCCCAATATGTCTGCCGATTTTATCACTGCAGTAAACAACTCCCGGATAATCGACATATCCATGGTGGATGCCATGGTAAGCTGGTATTCCTTTCCTTTGATCTTGATGGTGTTTTCAGGAGAAGTGGATGGATTGGTTACCAGGTAGCCGGATTTCGGATCTTTGATCAACCACTGCAATAAAAACTGCGCAGCCCCTTTCATAAGCGGATACGCTTCTGTTCTTAAAAAGGTTTGGTCTCCTGTAAAAAGATAATGCTCCCATAGATGCGTGGAAAACCAACCGGCTGCCATAGGCCAGCATGACCACCGGGGCATAGCTTTCGGATCGTACCAGCCCTGTCCCCCAGGTGGAGATGTTTTTGCCCATAAATCGGAATTGTGATGGGCAACCCATCCTTCCTGTATATTATAATTTGTTTTTGCAGTAACAGAGCCGTTCACGGCAAGTTCTTTCATGAAATCAAACAATGGCTGATGACATTCTGAAAGATTGGTATTCTCCGCCAACCAGTAATTCATCTCTGTATTGATGTTCGTGGTGTAGTTGCTGCCCCATGGAGGTTGCACATGATCATTCCAGATTCCCTGGAGATTAGTAGGTCTTGAGCCTGGTCTTGAAGATGCGATCATCAGGTATCGTCCGTACTGGTAGTATAATGTCTGTAACTGATAGTCATCCGGAGCACCAGCAAAATTTTTAAGCCGTTTGTCGGTTGGCAATTTCGTTTTGGATGCTGCTGATCCGAGATCCAGCTTTACACGCTGAAAAAGCGACAGATAATCCCTGACATGTGCCGACTTCAAAACTGTATAAGGAATTTTCAAACCTTTGTCGAGATTCGCTTTTGCCTCAATGGAAGGATCTTTACCTTGCAAGCCTGGCGATTTATCAAACCCGTTAAAGCTTGTTGCTTCAGAAAGATAAATGGTAACACTATTGGCACCTTCAAGTATCAATTGATCATTCTCTTTATAAAGTCTGCCTCCTTCCGGCAATACTTTCATGCGAACTTCGAAGTTCATTCCTTCTCCTCCCCATTCATCATAAACTACCTGTTGAGGTTCAGCTTCCCGGTTGGCTACAAACTTTGGAGCTTTGCCTGTTAGGATGATAAGATTGTTCTCTGCCGCAGAGACTTTGTATTTCAGTTTGCTGGTAAGAGACAATTTAAGACTCAACTTTCCTTTCTTATCAGCTGTCATCCTGACAATCATCAGCCTGGCCGGATGACTGATAAATGCTTCGCGCTTATAGTTTACATCACCGGATCTGTACCGTACAGAAGCTATAGCATTATTCAGATCAAGATCCCGGTAGTAGGAAGAAAACAGCGTGTCTGTTCTTATCAGCTCCATCCAAAGATCAGCGAGTGGCAGATACCTGGCTGAATAAGGTCCATGCATTTTTCTCCATGTATTAGCAGCGCTGTCATAGTTACCTTCAAAGATCTGCTTACGCACTTCCTGTAATATTGCCGGCCCGCCTGGTGTATTGCCGGTATTAGGTGATCCGGACCAGAGCGTATTGTCATTTAATTGAAATCTCTCTTTACTGACACCTCCAAAAACCATTGCGCCTGTTTTTCCATTTCCCAAAGGCAATGCCTCTTCCCAGGTTGAAGCCGGTCTTTCATACCACAGCTTCAGAGCAGAATCCTCTTTCAACTGCGCGTTTGCATCATACTTAATCAGCAAAACAATAGATACTATAAATAACCGGAATGTCATTAATATAAGTTACTAAGAGATGAACAGTTGCTTTCCAAATTAACTGAATACCGGCAAGGTTGCTACACCAATGCCGGTATCAGATGTTGGGTTTGACTGCCTGCTGAATTATTTTACTTTCGATACTCAACGATGCGATCTACCACGTGAACCGGTCCATTCGTTGCCAGTATTCCTGCAGTTCTTGCGGTGGTAGGCCGGAGAGAACCGATATAATCATTGATCATAAATTTGGAATCCGATGCGTTGTTGATCCGTAAAGTCATAATGCTTTCAGGATTTCTTGGATTAACATTTTTCGGCATCAACGTATTTACTTCTTTCACTATTGGGCCAAGTGTTTCAAACGTATGATTACCGTCAATGATCAGGTACAACAACCAATTCCTTACTGAGTCAACAGGATATTCACTCCAGTCTGTCGCTACTCTCAGAGGGTTGCCCACCTTGTAGTAGCCCCAATATGAGTCAGTATTTGTTCCTCTCCGGATTGCATCATTATGCAGGAAAATATAAGTCCGATTCTCTTTCATATATTCACTGCTATCGATCCCTGCATAAATAATACCCTGATACATGCGTTTAAAAATGGTATCATTCGGTACACTGCCTAAAGCCCTTTTTTTCAAAAACTCCCAGGCATTGATATTGATATGCGGATCAAGGGTAACAGGATCAAACTCCCAGTCTGTTTGCTTTTCAAGGCCAAATACCTTTTTGCAACTGGTAGTGGTTGCCACCAGGGAGACCATCAGTATGAAGAATAATAAAAAATTATTAACTGGTTTCATATTACTACAGTTTACTTCTTTAATAAGGAGGATTTTGAGACATAGCAGTGTTGGAGTTAAGCACTGTGCGGTTGATAGGCCACAAAATGGTTCTTGGATCTCCAAATCCGAGCTCAGGCGAGTTACGTTGTTGCTGACGGCGCTTGATATAAGGGTCCATCACTTCAGCCACTTTATCTGTACGGACGAGGTCAAACCATCTTTTTGCTTCTAAATACAATTCCAGTTTCCGCTCTTCCAGTATAGCATTCTCCATTTTAGTAGGGTTATCCAATTGCACCAATGTGTAAGTAGGAACACCAGCCCTTGTCCTGATCTGGTTGAGCAGGGCCAGTGCTGTATTTGGATCGGTCAGCTTATTGGCAGCTTCTGCTCTGAGTAATACTATATCGGCCCAGCGATACAGCGGGAACAGGATGTTGGCTTCCGCACCATTTGGGTAGATTTGTGATCCGCTGCTATTAAGATTTACAGCATAAAATTTGGGGAATTTATCATGGCCAGTCACTTTGAAATCAACAGTGAGCGGACCGCGGATATCCGCAGGAGTATTTATAAAATAATTCCATACGGAATCTTCCGCTCTGAAATCGCTATTCGTATTACCAGCTCCAATCAGTGTAGATACGTCAGCTCCGCCATCAACTGTCCAATCCCATTGAAGGTTCCAGATAGCTTCTTTGGAAGAAGCTGGTGTAGTGAAAATTGATTTCCAGTTAGCAGTTGACTCAAGTGCATATTTGTTCAACCCGGTAAGTTTATTATACCATTGAACAGCCTGTGTATAATCTTTCGTCCACATTGCCACATCCATCAACAAAGCATAAGTAGCTCCGATATTGGCTTCATACACAACATTGGTAGCCGGATTGGAGAACTCAGCAGCTTTTTGCAGATCCGGTATGATCAGGTCATTGATGATTGTTTGCGGGGCGGTCCTTTCTTTATTAGGATTAACGCTGATGTCTTCATAAGGCTCTGTCCACACCGGCACAGCACCCCACAGGCGGATAAGCCAGAAATAGCAGAGTGCCCGGGTGGTATAACATTGCGCCATGTAATGATTTACCAGTTTCTGGTCCAACCCGGTTTGATATTGTTCTTTAATAATAGGAATATATTTCAACCCCAGGTTGGCGCGCTGGATGGTCCGGTAAAAATTAGACCAATCCGTTCCGGTAGTACCGGCACTTAATGCATTTACAGCATATGCATCATCACCATATTGATTCACATCCATTTCATCAGTCCTTGCATCTCCCCATAATGTGTAGTTATTGTCAAATATAGATTGCACACCATCGTACATTGCTGCAAGGCCGGTCTTGATATCGTCTTCTGATTTCCAGAATTCGCTCTGCCCGATCTCGGTTTGAGGCTGTTCATTCAAAAATTTCTTGCAACCGGATAAAAGGCCAACTGCAACAAATAAGGTCAGAAATATTTTAGTCTGTTTCATGCTTTCTTGCTTTTAGAAGTTCACATTAATACCAACACCTATTTCACGGCGACGGGGATATCGGCCACTGTCCTGCCCCATTGTCAGCGGATCTGAAGAAGAAAATTCAGGATCAAACCAACTGTAATTAGTCCAGGTGAGAAGGTTCGTTCCATACAGGTAAGCATTTATCCCGGAAGTAAATACTTTTTTAGCCCATTCAGGTTTCAGCGCATACGTCAGCCTGATATAAGAAAGCCTGATAAAG
>CBHEUU010000252.1:0-6930 GCA_965990355.1 uncultured Chitinophagaceae bacterium | reverse complement strand
TCCTCTGCCGTGGCAGGCCTGTTCAATTGTGCAGTGAAATCGGCCATGGCGCCATTGGCCACCGGCACACGGGTTGACACCGCCGCAATTTTATTTTTCATTCCCGGCATCACCCGTTCAAGGGATTGATGAAGATCTATCTCCACTGGTATGATCGATTCTGCTGCAGCGCGCCCGCGACGGAAATGCGGATGCGGCGCATCTACCAGCTCCTGGCGGGAAGTGTAGGAGTGAAGGATATTCAGTTGTATGGATTGAATGCCGATCGCATTCAGAATATATATCACGGGCACCGAACAATTGGTCATGCAGCCTCCCGGTGATACGATATCGCTACTGGAATGAATGCTGTTATGATTATAACCATAGATCATCAATGGCACTTCCGGTGAGCCGGTAGTAGAAAGCAATACTTTTTTGGCACCGGCTTTCAGGTGTTCTGCTGCGCCTGACTGCGTACTGAACTTACCGGAACATTCCAGCACTACATCCACGCCCAGCTCTTTCCAGGGAAGTTGGGAAGGAAGGCCGGCATTCAATACGGTTATCTTTTTACCGGCAGTGTGCAGTGCATTGCCTTCATGCACCAAAGAAGGTTGGTAAGTGCCATACACTGAATCATACTTTACCAGATAAGACAGATTTTCCGGAGACATGATATCGTTGACTGCTACCAGTTCAAGGGTGGGGTGATCAGCCAAACGCCTGAATAAAAGCCGCCCGATCCGGCCCATGCCATTGATTGCTATCTTCATATTTTTGCTACTTGCTTTTGGAAGCGCAAATATCCATAAAAGAAAAGAATCCAAACGTTAAAGCTGCCGCTGAATAGATAAATTGCAATATGAAACGCTTTACAAATATTCACACTGGAGGGATATAAGAAGTTCCATCCGGCCATTAAAAAACAAAAAATACACGGATGAAATCTGCTACCATCCATGAGCTGAAACAGGAAATGATGCAGCTCAAACCTGCTGAACTAAGCGCCTTATGCCTCCGCCTGGCCCGGTTTAAAAAGGAAAATAAGGAGTTGCTGACCTACCTGCTGTTTGAAGCACATGACGAGGAGGGTTATATAGCTTCAGTAAAAAAAGAGATCGATGAACAGTTTGAGACCATTAATCTCAGTCATTTATATTTTGTAAAAAAAAGCCTGCGCAAAATTCTCCGCGGCATCAATAAGCATATCCGGTACACAGGCTCCAAACAGGCAGAGGTGGAATGGTTGCTTTATTTCTGCACCATACTGGCTGAATCAGGAATACCTCTTGAAAAGAACACGGTGATCAGCAATATTTTTCACAGCCAGTTAAAGAAACTATTTGCAGCGATCCATACATTGCATGAAGACCTGCAGTATGATTATATGCGGCAGGCAGAAAAACTGGCCAGTAAACGGTAATACGTTTGTTCTTACTCCGGATTTTTCTTTCCTTGTTGCAATTTCACAAACTCATTCCGCTTTTTCAGGCGCATGTTCAGTAATTCCACCAGCAGTGAGAACGCGATAGTGGTATAGATATAACTCTTGCTGATCTTCTGGTGAAAGCCTTCTGCCACCAGCATAATGCCGATCGCGATAAGGAAGGAAAGCGCCAGCATCTGTAAAGTGGGATGCTTATTAATGAAACGGCTTACAGGACCGGCAAACGCCATCATGATAGCAATGGAGATAACAACGGCAATGATCATTACAAATACTTCATCCACCATTCCAATAGCCGTTAAGATCGAATCAAAGGAGAATACTGCATCAATCAACACAATCTGGACAATAACGGAAGAAAAGGAGGAGTATATTTTTTTCTTCTTGGGATCTTCAGCAACCGGCTTCTCCAGTTTATGATGTATCTCTAATGTGCTTTTAATAATAAGAAAAAGCCCACCAGCCATCAGTATCAGGTCTTTCCAACTGATATGTATTGGTTGCCCTTCTGTTTTGATATAAGGAATTGTAAAAAGCGGGTTCTTCAATTGCATGATCCAGGTAATAGTCATCAGTAACCCGATCCGCAAAACCATTGCCAGTAATAAGCCAATATTGCGTGCTTTCTTTTGCTGGGAAGGCTCAAGCCTGTCGGATATAATGGAAATGAAAATGATGTTGTCTACACCAAGCACAATTTCCAGGAATGCCAATGTTAAAAGGCTTAACCAGATCGCGGGGTCGGAAAAATCAGGAATGGTCATGGTTTTGATAGTTTTTATCCCTGCAAAGCTTAATATTGCCTTGTGGCAGGAATACTCATTAAAAATATAAAAAAATTGGTTGGCCTGGCCAATCCATCAGCTCCATTGCGTGGAAAAGAATTATCGCAGCTTCCCGCTATTGATGATGCCTATCTTTTAATAGAAGATTCTGAAATAGCAGGGTATGGCCCGATGGAGGAACTGCAAAATGCAAGCCGTAAAATACAAACCGGGTTTGATGCTTCCGGCCGTTTCGTTCTTCCTGCCTGGTGCGATTCACACACACATCTTGTATTCGCCGCCAGCCGTGAAGAAGAATTCGTAGATAAACTGAAAGGATTAAGTTATGCAGAAATTGCTGCAAGGGGAGGAGGCATTCTTAATTCAGCCCGCAAACTGCAAGCCGCTTCTGAAGATGAATTATTCCTTTCTGCCTGGAAACGGCTGGAAGAACTGAGCCGCTGGGGCACCGGCGCAGTTGAAATAAAGAGCGGTTATGGACTTACCGTGGAAGCAGAATTGAAAATGCTGCGCGTGATTAAGAGGCTTAAAGAACGATCTTCCCTGTCCATTAAAGCTACTTTCCTGGGCGCTCATACTTTTCCTCCTGAATATAAAGAGAATCATGAAGGATATATCCACCAGATCATTCACGAAATGTTGCCCGTGATCGCAAAAGAAAAACTGGCGGATTATATAGATGTGTTTTGTGAAAAAGGATTTTTCTCACCTGAAGAAACGGAAACCATCTGCCGGGCAGGTATGCAATACGGGCTTAAGCCAAAAATACATGCCAACCAGTTGAACCTCTCCGGTGGAGTGGAAACAGGTATTAAATTGAATGCCGTATCCGTTGATCATCTCGAGACCATGAACGATGAAACTATTTCATTGCTCGCAGCTTCCAATACCATTGGTACCATGCTTCCAACCGCGGCTTTTTTTCTTCGCATGCCATTCCAGCCTGCCAGGCAGATGATCGATGCGGGATGTGCTGTGGCGCTGGCTACAGATTTCAATCCCGGTTCTTCCCCTTCGGGAAATATGAACCTGCTGATAGCAATGAGCTGCATACAAATGAAAATGCTTCCTGAAGAAGCGATCAACGCGGGCACTATCAATGGTGCTTTTGCAATGGAATTACAGCATGAAACAGGAAGTATTGCAACAGGAAAGAAAGCCAACCTGATACTTACACAACCGATCTCTTCACTGGCTTATATCCCTTATGCATTCGGAAATAACCTGGTGGACAAAGTGATGATCAAAGGGCAATGGATATCGTAAACCATTTTTCCTTACTTTGCCTTATCACAACATATCACAATGCAAAAAATCATCGAATGTGTCCCTAATTTTAGTGAGGGAAACGACCTGCTTGTCATCAAACAAATTACTGACCAGATCGAATCTGTAGAAGGCGTCCGCCTGCTCAATGTTGATCCCGGGAAAGCCACCAACCGTACAGTAGTTACTTTTGTGGGTTCACCGGAAGCCGTGATAGAAGCGGCTTTCCTTGCCATTAAAAAAGCCGGGGAATTGATTGACATGAGTAAACATACCGGTGAGCATCCACGTATGGGAGCCACAGATGTATGTCCCCTGATCCCGATCGCCAATATCACCATGGAAGAAACGGCTGCTTTTGCAAGGCAGTTAGCCGAACGCGTTGGCAAGGAACTAACGTTGCCCGTGTATTTGTATGAAGCGGCCCAGCCTGATAAATCACGCAGTAACCTGTCTGTAATACGTGCCGGTGAATACGAAGGTTTCTTTAAAAAGATCACCCTGCCTGAATGGAAACCTGATTATGGCCCCGCCATCTTTGATGCAAGAAGAGGAGCCACTGTTATCGGCGCCCGTGATTTCCTGATCGCTTACAATATCAATCTCAATACTACTTCCACCCGCAGGGCCAATGCCATCGCTTTTGATGTGCGTGAAGCAGGACGTGTAAAAATGGAGAATGGAAAAAAAGTGCTGGATAAAGATGGTAAACCTGTATCTATTCCCGGCTCATTAAAATCGGTGAAAGCGATCGGTTGGTTTATCGAAGAATACGGTATTGCCCAGATCTCCATAAACCTGACGAATATCAATGTTACACCGGTGCATATTGCTTTTGATGAAGTTTGCCGCAAAGCAGAAGCCCGTGGTATCCGCGTTACAGGAAGCGAACTGGTAGGACTGGTGCCGCTGCAATCATTGCTGGATGCGGGAAAATATTTTCTGAAAAAACAACAACGCTCAACAGGAGTATCAGAAAAAGAACTGGTGCGGATTGCGATTAAATCATTGGGACTGGATGAACTTTCTCCGTTCAAGCCTGAAGAAAGAGTGATCGAATACCTCTTGCAGAATAAAGCAGACAGCAGGCTGATCAATATGAGCCTGTCTGCATTTGCTGATGAAACAGCGAGCGAAAGCCCTGCACCGGGTGGTGGCTCCATTGCCGCTTATGCAGGCGCATTAGGCGCTGCATTGGCTACGATGGTCGCCAATCTTTCATCACATAAAAAAGGATGGGATGAACGTTGGGAAGAATTCAGCAACTGGGCGGAGAAAGGAGAAAGTCATAAAGCCAGGCTTGTTAGCCTTGTAGATGCTGATACCCGCGCTTTCAACCAGATCATGCAGGCATTTGGCCTTCCTAAATCCACAGATGCAGAAAAAGCTGCCCGCCATGCTGCTATCCAGGAAGCAACCCGCTATGCCATTGAAGTTCCTTTCCAAGTGATGCAGGCTGCTTACGACAGTATGGAAGTAATAAAAGCCATGGCCGAAACGGGCAATCCTAATTCAGTTTCGGATGCCGGGGTGGGGGCGCTTTGTGCCCGAAGTTCCGTAATGGGCGCCTTCATGAATGTGCGCATCAATGCAGCCGGTTATGATAACAAGAATTTTGTGACAGATATTATAGACCGTGGCAGGAAAATAGAAAACAATGCCATAGCTTTAGAAAACGATATCTTAAAAATTGTCAATGAAAAGATCGGATGCTGAAAATCCCGTTAAAGGCGCAAGCATAAAGGCAGCCAGGCACCTCAAGATCTACAACCGCCAGGACCTGATGTCGCTTACCCGCTTACGCCGGTTTGAAACAAAGTTGGGCGAACGCCTGCAGATAGTAATGGATGCTGATGATATTGAAAACTCCATTCAATCGTCTTCTGCCAAATTCATTCTATTCGGTGTACCGGAAGATATAGGCGCCAAAGGGAATTATGGTATTGGTGGCGCCGATACTTTGTGGATCCCCTTTCTGCAGAATTTTCTGAATATTCAGAGCAATGATTTTTTTGATGGCCAGGAAGTATTACTGCTTGGTCATTTCGATTTTGGAGATATACAGTATCTCATTGACACTACTGCAAAAGGAGAAGAAGAAAAGATAGAAGCATACCGGCATGCTGTCAATGTGATCGATGAAGAAGTGGAGCATATTGTTAAGCTGATCACCAGCCTGAAAAGGCTGCCGGTTGTGATCGGCGGAGGACATAATAACTCTTATCCACTTATCAAAGGAGCAGCTAAAGGATGGCATAAAGCCGGCGTGATACCATTGCCACAGATCAATTGTATAAACGTTGATGCGCATGCCGATTATCGTCCTTCTGAAGGCCGGCACAGCGGTAATGCTTTCCGTTATGCAGAAGAAGATGGTTTTCTGCAGAAGTATTGCATTGTAGGGCTGCATGAAAATTATCTACCGCAAAATAGCTGGTCAGACATAGTGAACAATCCGTTTATCGACTGCATCACGTTTGAAGATATTTTTATTCATGAGAAAAGAACTTTCCTCCAGGCCGTTGCTCATGCAACCGGTTTTACAGGTGATACGCTTGCGGGCATCGATCTTGACCTGGATGGAATTCAAAACACACTCAGCAGCGCTATGACACCTGTCGGCATTTCAGCCATTAATGCGCGTCAATACATTTCATTTGCTGCTGCGGATGCAAGGCCCGCCTACCTGCATATCTGCGAAGGTGCTGCAAGGCTTTCAGATGGCCGGTCGGATGCAACGAGTGGAAAACTGATCAGTTACCTGGTAAGTGATTTTGTTAAAATGGTATCCCAAGGTTTATAAAGGTTTGCACTTTTCCTGTTTGATCGCTGTACATCAAACTAAGATCAAGCGGCCCCAATGCAAAATTGTAAGAGAAGGTAAGGGCATATCCGGAATAGAAATCCCTGCTTTGGAAAAATTTGCTCTTGTTTACAATGTTGTTGAATAATACATTCGCCCTGCCTGTGAGATAAGTGGAATTGAATATCTGCAAGCGTAATCCTCCCTGCACAGCAGCATAAGATGTACTATAAACAGAACCTTCCTGCAAGCCGGCAAACAAAACCTGCCTTCTGAAAAGCTTGACCATTCCACCAACAACAAATTCATTCATCACATTATCGCCATAGTCGAAATTGATACCGCTTTGGGCTGTCAGGAATGCAGTTGTTTTTTGGGAAAAAGGCAGATAACCTTCTGCTGAAAGGGTTGTATAAAAGAAGGGTTTTTCACTGGCCTGTAGTGAATCAGGATCAGGCAGCGGCTGACCATTTTCCAGGAAATTGATCTTGAGGTCCTGTTTGGTAACGCGTCCTCCTTCCAATTCAATTTTAGTTCCTCTTTTGGGAAAATTAGCACGGTCAAGTGTATTGCGGTTCAGGTAAGCAAGCAAGGTGGAAAACTGGCTTCTGCCTTTGAAAGCAAGGTCAGGTGTAATGGTTGGACTG
>CBHEUU010000251.1:0-6947 GCA_965990355.1 uncultured Chitinophagaceae bacterium | reverse complement strand
ATGTTAAAATCAATTCAACTCAAAGAATCCCGAAACCAGGTGCACTCAAAAATGCTGTCAGTAGAAAAGATGCTGGATGTGTATCTTGAAAAAGATCTTCCATCCATCCGCACTATTGCAAAGGACCTGGCACTAAGTGAATCAACCCTTAAAAGAAATTTTAAGCGTGTATTCGGAACCAGCATTTATCATTTTTATCTTCAGAAAAAAATGCACCAGGCGCGCCAGTTACTGGCAGAGCAAAACACTTCCGTAAAGGAAATCGCATTCCGCCTGGGCTATGAAAAGCCAAGCAATTTCATCCGGGTGTTTAAAAAACACTACAGCTCCTCGCCGGGGTCGTTACGGAAAAAACTTCTCACTGTAACTGAATAGATCGCCCGGAGTTTTCCCTCTGAGAATCACGATTAGCATAAAACCCTTTTCATAATGGAAAGGGTTTTATATTTGAGGAAATGATTATTTATCATGAACGATTCAGTTGATACCTGGGAAATCAGCAACCGCATCAATCTTTATCTTATTGATGCCATTCCGGAGGAACATTTCAAGGATATTTCTGCATCAAAAGGCCGTACCGTAGGCGAACAGCTTGCTCATATCCACAATGTTCGCCTGATGTGGCTGCAGGCTTCCATGCCACAACTGATGGCAACAGTAGCCAAGATCGAAAAAGATGCGATCAGCAAAAAGCTGCTGGTTGACCAGTTTAAGAAAAGCGCCAAAGCTGTTTCGCAATTGCTGGAAAAAGGATTAGCCGAAGGAAAGATCAAAGGATTTAAACCACATGCACAGGCTTTTCTGGGATATCTTATTGCACATGAAGCGCATCATCGCGGACAGATAGTATTGTCCCTGAAACAATCAGGCCATCATCTTGATAAGAAAATATTGTTTGGTATTTGGGAATGGGGCACCAAATAGACAGCCCCGTTATTTGTCCGCCGCCACTTCTTCTGTGGCTTCTATAAAGGGTACTATTACAGTAAACTCGCCTGCTTTCTGATCAGCGATAATTTCTACTTCGGGAAGCCCCAGAAGCTGGAATTTCTTTTTAAGATGTAATAACCCTGTGCCGATCCTGATAATATTTTTTTTCTGCTGGATATTATTTTTGATGATAACAACCTTCTCTGTAAAATCAAAAAAGATATGGATATGCAGCGGATGGGAACGGCTGATGTTATTGTGTTTTATAGCATTTTCTACCAGAAGTTGCAGGCTCAGGGGTGGTAACATATAATCATCCAGGTTCCCGGTATGAGAAACGTCCATGAATAATCCTTCATCATACCTTGTTTTCAACAGGGAAAGATAGGTTTTGGTAAATTCCAGTTCGTCTTCCAGGCTGATAAACTGCTTACCGCTAACATCCAGGAAATAGCGGTACATGCGCGCGAGATCCTGGGTAAAAATAATAGCTCTGCTGGGAGTGAACTCAGCCAAAGCCACCAGAGTATTAAGAGAATTGAAAAGAAAATGTGGTTGGATCTGCATTTTAAGTGCGTCAAACTGGGTTTCCAGGTTCAGTCTTTTCAGTTCTTCTGCTTCCAGAATAGTTTTGCGCCATTGCTTAAAGAAATAAATACTTTCATACACGGCTATCTGCAGCAGGATAAATAATATAGCTATACCAACCGTCCATGTATAATACCAGGCAAAGTCAATTATCCTGTTCCAGAACAGGAAATGATTTTCCAGCCAAACCCTGAACACCGCAAACACAAATGCATACGGAATAAGGATGAGCATTTCTGTTCTGATCCTTACCCAGGTATAACGTATCCCTTTTCTTTTTTTACGGATATACATGATCACCCTGTGAGTGGGCTCCCATACGCCGATGGAAAAAAACAAAGTGATCAGGATTACTTTCAATGGCAGATTTGCAATCTTCCAGGATGAAAAGAACATTTCCATCAGGAAGAATGCACAAAAAAAGAGTGCGGTTACCAGAAAGCCATAACGGTGTAATTCCTTATCAGAAATATTCATGAGACCGCTCTGCTGTTTTTTGTAAAGGTCAAAAAATAATATGCCTGTAATAACATTTCCCTGCTGAAAGGTAGAAATATAAGCCTGAAACAACATTCCGTTACTGATGTTCCGGGATAGTTATTTATTAGCGTGTCGGATTTTTACATTGCACATCGTGGCTTAATCAAAAACACGTTTCAGTTATAAGCAACGATAAAATGAAATGTGCTGTCACCTAGCTGATTAAGGATCTTGAAAGATGGTAAGTGATTTTTTGTACAGATGATACTGGAATGTTGGAATAACAATGGCAAATGGTTAAACGGTATGTTGAAAAATCAACGGGATTATATTTTTGTTGCACTATTAGCATGATGATATTTTAAAATGAATAGAATGAGAGTTGCGATCATTGAAGATGAAACCCTGGCGGCCAGGTACCTTACCAAAGTATTGAGTGAAACGGATGATACCATAGATGTGGTAGCAGTGCTGGACAGTACTGAAGCTGCTGTAAGTTTCCTTGAAAGTAAGCCTGAGGTGGACCTTATTTTCATGGATATTGAGCTGGGCGATGGTCAGAGCTTTGATATTTATGAAAAAGTAAAAACTGATATTCCCGTCATCTTTATTACGGCTTACAGGGAGCATGCATTGAAAGCTTTTAAATTAAACAGCATCGATTACCTGCTGAAGCCGGTAGATAAACAGGAGTTATTGAATGCGCTGGAGAAATACCGTAAAATGCATTCATCTTCTGGTAAGGCAAGCGGCAATGTGGTGGATATCCTGAAAAAGATCCAGGCCAAACATGCCGATCCTTACAGGAAGCGTTATCTGGCTAAATCAGGTACACGCCTTATTTCTGTAGACATCAATGAAGTAGCCTATTTCTATGTCAAAGACCGGCTGCAATACATCAAAACCAGAACTGATAAGGATTACATCATTGATTGGCGGATGGATGAGATTGAGCCCGACATAGATCCGGAACAATTCTTCCGGGTAAACAGACAATTTATTCTTGGTTACAATACTATCAAAAAAGTGCATACCTGGTTCAATGGTAAATTGAAAATAGAAGTAGCACCGGTTGCGCATGAAGAAATTGTGGTAGGCCGGTTAAAGGCCGGGGAGTTTAAGAAGTGGCTGGGCGAGTAATTATAAAGCCACTCACCTATTCACCCGCATTTGCGTCATCCGTATTTTATTTCTTAATTACCTGCAGCAATATTTTCCACCCCTTTTCTGTGTGGACCCAGATCCTTAAATAGTTTTCTTTTTTCTTTTCGTATTGAATTACGCCATATACGTATGCTATATCACGTGCAGCGGATACCCCACCTGCAATGGGTATAAAACTCATTTCCGCGGGCAATGAAGCCAGTTCAGGCAAGACAAGTGCTGAAGTTTGCAAGGGATGTTTCCTGTCTGTATTCAACCAGGAATTTTCTGTAAGCATGTCGTTGTAAGCATTGACCCCTTTTTCCGTAAATACATGGATAAATTTATTTTCAATGGCTAAGATGTCAACAGGTCCATCGGCAGGTATGAATGTGCTGAACTTCTTTAAGGACTGTTGCTGAAATAAGTTTGGCTTAAAAGAAACTCCCAGGTCTATCAGGAATTTCCACTCTCCGTTCCTGTTCTTTATCCAAACAGTAGTGTATTGTCCGCTTCCGGTTACACTGTCTTCCAAAGATGCGCGGTATTCCCATGGGCCGGTTGTAAAACCAAGATCACCGGAAACAGACATGGCAAAAAAGGAAGGATGCCATAAGAGTTTGCTGCTGTTCTCTTCACTCTTGTTCCAATATTCTATTCCATTATATATTTCCCCTTTGTTAAAAACTACTGCTGCGCTATCCATGTATTGCAAAAAAGCAGCCTTGACAGATTGTGTTTTAGCAGTGCCGGCAAAGGCCAGTTCGGCTGTTACAATTTCCTGCCCTGGCTGAGCAAAAGAAAAGCCGGTAATAAAAATCGCAGGTAGTATAATCAATTTTTTTATGGCCATAATTATTGTCTAAAGTTCGTATTTAATAAAGAAATGAGGGAAGAAAATAACGGACCTGCCCACATCAAAGTAAAGCAGGTCCGTTCAGATAACAATCATTATTCATCAACTTACCTGGGCCTTAGGAACCTTAATGTATCAGTAGCTTCCCGGTGTGGTGAACCCACCCAGTTGAAACGCAGGTAAAATTCTCTTCTTACCGGATTATAATGATTAACTCCTCCGGCGGGAACATAAAGACCGTTTGTGCCTGTGAGGCCAACACTATTATCAGCATTTACTGTAGCATCAGCATACACTCCGAAAAGGCCAGTGCGGTTAGGCTGCGCAAACTGAACAGAATTGGGCGATGAAGTGATCAAGTCAACTTCACGGTTAAATGGGCCTGATAAACTTGGATGGCCTCCGATTAAGCCCGTTGCCTGATAAATACCATCATATTGGTTTAGTGTTTGGATAACGACCAACGCCCTTTTGTAGTTTGCACTGGCATTTTGCCCACCTGAGCTGGAGCTAATGGTGAACCCTAACCCATAGCTGCCATCCAGGAGATTGTCTGGCTTTACTGTAATACTTGCATAACCTTCCCTTTCCCCTTTCGGGATAGTTACAATCAGCCCCGAGGATGTATAGCGATCTGATGGCAATACAGTAAACCCTTCATCTGTGACCAGCGTGTTGTTTTGAATAAGCGTGACTTGTATGTCATTGGGTGCTGGTTTTGCAGAATTCAACCGGACTGCCAGAAATCTGAAGGTGGTATCGGCATTTGAACTTGGCAGGTTGACAACGTTAGACGTGTCGGGAAACTCTACCAATTGCATATCTTCTATTCCATCAATACCGTATTTCTGATCTTCAATATTCTTATCCTTAAGACAGGATGTCAATCCAGCCAGTAATGATAAGCCTGTTAAAATATATCGTTTCATTAAAAATAATTTATGGTAATTAATAGGTGCTAATATTATCTGTCCCAGAAAATGGGTGATGAGAATGGGTTGGGATTATTTTCAAGTGCTACATTTTTTGCATTATAGTTGTACTCAGATTGTGGGTATCTCAGTCTTATCGGAATATTAGGCCCAACGCCCGGCGCCTGTGACAATGGAATATTGGGAACGCCTAATCTCCGGTAATCCACCCAGGCCTCAAAATTGTTTATGCCAAGTAAACCCAGGTATTTTTGAGTACCTATCAATCTGATCTTTGCATCAGGAGTAAGCGCCTGGTCCCAATCAACAATTGGATCTCCTGAAGTAAGATAAGCATTGGCTGCTGCCGTTGCTTGTGCTACAGAACCACCTACTTCAAGCCATATAAATGATTCACGAACGGCATTTTCATACGCTGTTTTTGCATCACCGGGTAACCATCCGCGCTGTATGGCTTCTGCTTGCAGAAACATGCTTTCAACAGATGTGAAGAACCATTGAGGTTGCGTTGGAGATTTTGCCAGGCCAGGGCCGCCTACGCCGGAAGAGTTTGCAGCTTTAGGATTATTGGGATTAGGATCAACGAAACCGTAATCATATCCAAAATAAATATTGCCGCCTAAGGGTTGGATTGCCCGATCAAAATAATATTCATAACGGATATCATTGCTGCCTTTCATTAAATTAAGACTGAAATTATTTGCCCGGTTATAGTTATCTGATTCAGTATTGTTGAATAACAACTCATGAGAATTCCAGAAGGGGTTTTGTTTACCATTATCGACAAGATAACCTGGCTGTGATGCCGCTGTTTGTCCTGATCCGATCAGGCCACTGCCATCTGCTGTAATCTTAGCAATCTGTGCAGGCACATCAATCCCACTTACCTGTGAGAGGTGTATCAGTAACCTGAGACGCTGAGTATTCGCAAAACGTTTCCATAATCCGGTATCTCCGTGGAAAACAACATCAGCCTGTTCTATACCAGGATTATCTCCGGGGAGTGCTCCATTTAATAAAGTAATTGCCTGATCAAGCTGATTCAGCATATCATTGTAAATGTCCTGACCTTTGTCATAGGCCGGAAGGATGTTGGTGGACAACTGAAAAGCTTTGGAATAGGGAACGTTGTTATACATATCCACAAGGTTCATAAAACCAATTGTCTTCATTATCTTGGCAATGCCTATATAGATTTTCTGGTCCAATTCTGTAGCTTTCTTTTCAATAACATCGAGGTCAAACAGGATACCATACCAACCGCTCCATTGTACGGCCTGAAATCCTGTAGTGATGTTATAAGATTCTTCTTCTGAACTGGCACCATAAGAACCGGAACGTGCCCAATACCCTATCCATCTTGCAGCAAATGGATAGGCAGTGGCCACTCTTGCTGCGGTTGAATTGAGCGATCTTGCCAACATCAACCCCGGTTGTATTGAAGCGGCCGTTGGCCTGTTTGGATTTTGATTTATATCCAGTGCTTTCTGGCATCCGGCTACCAGCAATACTAATAGCACGGATAAGGCATAAATTATTTGTTTCATCTTTTCATCTTTATAATTCGGGCAGAACCTGTGCAAGCAGATAGTTCTGCTGCGAATAGTTGATCATTTAAAATGTTACAGTGATGTTGGCGCCGTAAATCCTCGTAGGAGGCGTTATTTTGGAAGTATTAATTCCGGCGGAGTTGCCAATAGTATTGTTAAAATCAGGATCAGTGTACTCATTGGTTTTTGGCAGAAAAAGTGCAAGGTTTCTTGCTGTTAGTGCTACGGTTATAGCCTTGGCAATTTTTTGCCTACCCAATAATTTCATAGGAACAACGTATCCAAGAGCAACTTCCCTGATCCTCCAGGAGGCTGCGCTGGTAATGAAATTGCTGGTTACACTTCTGTATACGCCGGTAAAATAATTGTTGACATTGCCCACCACTACATCTGTATTGGTTACATATTTACCGGAGCCATCGTCATATACTGAATTAGGGAATACAAATTTTTCACGATGGTTAACAG